>VGSO01000030.1 GCA_016874945.1 Deltaproteobacteria bacterium | reverse complement strand
ACTTTGTCATCGACAAGACCCTCCTCCAGCCCATCATGCCCCTGGCCTATCCGGTCCTAAACTCCCAGGGCGAAATCGACAGCATCCTGATCGCCAGTTTCTCCGTGGGCTGGCTGGACGACTTCCTGAAGAAATGCCAACTGCCCCCGGGGACCCATGTCCTGTTGGTGGACCGGCAGGGCGCCATCCTGGCGAACTATCCCCATACCCGGGAGAAGGTGGTGGAATCGCCGCCCCAGTCGCCCCTCATCCGGGCGATGCTGGACCGCCAGGAAGGTTTTGTCGAGGCCGGGTGCCCGGTTGAAGGCATCCCGGGGATCTTTGCCTTTACCCCCGTGGAAGCGGGAGAGGCGCCCCTAAAACTGGCCGTGGGTTTTGAAAAGGCCCTGGTGCTGCACCGCGTCGGCCGGGATTTTCTCTTCCATCTCTCCCTGCTGGTGCTGGCCGCGGGGCTGGCCCTAACAGGGTCTCTGGCCTTCGGCCACCTCCTGGTCCGGCGTCCGGTGCTGCGCCTCCTAAAGGCCGCCCGGCGGGTGGCCGCGGGAGACCTGGAAGCCCGCACCGGCCTGCCGGCGGGAAAGGGAGAACTGAACAGCCTGGGGCAGGCCTTTGATGAGATGGCCGCGGCCCTGCAGCAGCGGAGGGCCGAGCGCCGCCAGGCGGAGGAGGCGTTACACCGGAGCGAACAAAAATACCGGGTGCTGGTGAGTCAGATCCCGGCCATGGTGTTTCAAGGATATGGGGATTGGAGTATTGACCCCCTGGATGAGAAAGTCGAAGCCTTGACCGGCTACTCTAAAGAAGACTTCGATTCGCGTCGGCTTAAATGGTGCGACCTGATCCCCGCCGAAGACCTGGATTATGCCAGCGAGGTCTTTATTGAGGCCCTTAAAACCGACAAATCCTATGTGCGGGAGCACCGCCTGCGCAAAAAAGACGGGGAGATTATCTGGGTCCAGTGCCGGGGCCAAATCTTTTTAAACGACCAGGGCAAAGTTGATTACATCAGCGGCGTCTCCTTCGACGTCACCCGGCGCCGACAGGCGGAGGAAGCGCTGCGGGAGAGTGAAAAAAGGTTTAGGGATATTGCCGAGCACGCCGCGGAATGGATCTGGGAAGTGGACGCGGCGGGAAAATACACCTATGCCAGTCCGGTGGTGGAGAAATTGTTGGGATTTGCCCCCCACGAAATCCTGGAAAAACATTTCTATGACCTGTTTGTCCCCGAGGATCGAGAGGAACTCAAGAAAGCGGCGTTTGCCGCCTTCTCGGCGCGACAGCCTTTCCGAGACTTCTTAAAACGCAACCTGCATAAGAATGGCGACGTGGTGTGGCTATCAACCAGCGGGGTTCCCATCCTGGACCACCAGGGCAATCTCCTGGGCTATCGGGGCTCGGACAGCGACGTCACGGACCGCCGGCAGGCCGAGGAGGCCCTGCGGGATAGCGAGGCGAGGTTCCGCAATCTGCTGGAATATATCCCCGGGGTATCTATTCAGGGATATGGGACCGACGGCACCGTGCACTATTGGAATAAGGCGAGTGAAGAGGTTTACGGCTACACCGCCGCAGAAGCTTTGGGGAAGAACCTGAGTGACCTGATCATTCCCGCAGATCTCAAGCCCCTCTTCGCCCAGGGGCTTGAACTAGGGGCAAAGGCCACGAAGTCAGGTGAATTTTTGCCGCCGGGCGAACTTATGCTGCTGCATAAGAATGGTTCCCTGGTGCCGGTGTATTCCATCCATACCGCGGTCTGTCAGGAAGGCCGATCTCCTATGATGTTTTGCATCGATGTTGACTTGTCGGCGCGCAAGCAGTTGGAAGAGCAATTCCTTCAGGCGCAAAAGATGGAAGCGGTGGGCGCCCTGGCCGGGGGCATCGCCCACGACTTCAACAATATTCTTGCTGCCATACTGGGGAATATTGGCCTGGCCGCGCTGGATGACCAGCTAGGCCCCCGGGGTCAAAACAGATTGGCTCAGGCAGAAGCGGCGTGCCTGCGGGCCCAGGCTTTGTCTCAGCAACTGCTCATCTTTGCCAAAGGTGGGGCGCCGGTGAAAAAACTCTTCTCGGTGGCGGAACTCCACACCGAATCCACCGCTTTTACCTGTGTGGGTTCTCCGGTGCGGTGTGAAACTAACTGCCCGGAAAATCTCTGGTGGATAGAAGCCGACCCCGGGCAGATCGGCCAGGTCTTCCAGAATCTGACGATCAATGCCGTTCAGGCCATGCCTACCGGCGGGACGATTAAGGTTGGGGCCGAAAACCTCACTTTAGGGACAGATAGCGATATGCCTCTGAGCGCCGGGAAGTATATAAAAATCTCGGTGGGGGATCAGGGGATGGGCATACCGGCGGACCACCTGCCGAGAATATTTGACCCCTACTTTACCACCAAACAGCAGGGCAGCGGCTTGGGCTTGGCCTCGGCTTACGCTATTATCGAAAAACATCGCGGTCATATTGCCGTGGAGTCAAAACCGGGGGTGGGGACAACTTTTCATATCTATCTTCCGGCAGTTGAACCACAAGCCACCCTTCAACCGGAAGAAGATAGGGAGCTGCTGGTTGGGAAAGGCAAGGTCCTGGTAATGGACGATGAAGAGATGGTGCGGGAAGTATTGGGGAGAATGCTGGCCCGTCTGGGCTATGAAGCGGAGTTTGCCGGAGAAGGGGGCGAGGCCATAGAAATATTCGTCCAGGCGCAAGGGGCTGGACAGGCATTTGCTGCGGTGATCCTTGACCTCACCGTCCCCGGGGGCATGGGGGGCAAAGAAGCCATGGCGCGACTGCGGGAGATCGATCCCCAAGTAAAGGCCGTCGTTTCCAGCGGCTATTCCGATGATCCGGTAATGGCCGACTTCCAGAAATATGGGTTCAGCGGCGTTATTGCCAAGCCTTATAGAATTTCAGCACTTGGTAAGATATTGCATCAGGTGGTTATGGGGAACTCATAATCACTGGTTCATGGCCGGCAGAAAAGGCCATACCTCAACCAAAGAAATATACCCGCTAGTTATCTTGATTTTAGACCTTATTGAAATTGTTTTGATATATGAGGCTTTTTCAAAAATTTAGCCAAACCGGTCCCGGCTTCTATTCCCCCTACCCCCTCAAGGGGGAGGGAACCGCCCCAATATCGTTGATTCCGCTTTTGACCATGACTTTTGCAAGAGACTCATATATTACTCGGAGCGATTAATTGTTCCCATTATCCAAGGCAGGACTGAGTGATGAGGACTGAGGACTGAGTAATTTAAGATAGAGATGGCGAAGACTCAGTCCTCAGTCCTCATCACTAAAATTTCAATTAACTGAGGCTCTTGCAAAATTACTTATTGCCGCCCCTTGTCATTCTGAGCGAAGCGAAGAATCTCGTATTTACAAGAGGTTGAGATCCTTCACTTCGTTCAGGATGACAACAAAACGAGTTTTGCAAGAGCCACAACTGATTTGGCGAAATGAGAACAATTACGTGACCTGAGTAATATCCAATCTACGCCTCGCGCAGGCGGTAGCCCACGCCCGGTTCGGTCAAGAGATACTGGGGGCGCGCCGGGTCGTCCTCCAGTTTGCGGCGCAGGTTGAGAATGAAGATGCGCAAGTAAGGATTTTGTTCTACATAAGACGGCCCCCAAACTTCCTTCAACAATTGCCGGTGCGTCACCACCTTCCCCCGGTGTTTCAGCAGGACCGAAAGCAGCTTGTACTCAATGGGAGTCAGGTGAACTTCTTCCGGGCCGCGGAAGACCAGGCGCCGTTCCACATCCACCCGGATAGGGCCCAAAGAATAAAAGGCCTCCTGCTTGTCTTCTTCCGCCGGGGCGGCCCGGCGCAAGGCCACCCTGATCCGGGCCAGCAGTTCTCCCATGCCGAAGGGTTTGGTCAGGTAGTCGTCCGCCCCCGCGTCCAGGTTGGCGACTTTGTCCCGTTCCTGGCCCCGAGCCGACAGAATGATGATGGGGACCTCGGACCAGGAACGCAATTGCTTGATCACCTCCAGGCCTTCCATGTCCGGCAGGCCCAGGTCCAGCAGGACCACCTCGGGAACCCGGGAGGCCGCCAGCGCCAGCCCTTCCCGCCCGGTTCCGGCCTCGATGAGCTCGTAGCCCTGGGTGACCAGGCTGGCCCGCAGGAACCGGCGGATACGGGGATCGTCTTCAATCAGCAGGATGATCGGCTTCATCGCGATGGTTTTTCTGCATCTCCGGCAGATGCTTGTCCAGGATGGGCGCGCCTTCCGCCAGCGGGATGGTGAAGCTGAACACCGCTCCGCCTTCCGGCCGGTTGGCGGCCCGGATGCGGCCCCCGTGGGCTTCGATGATGCTGCGGCAGATGGTCAGGCCCAATCCGGCCCCCCGGGCGCTCCCCGGCGCCACCTGGTAAAATTTTTCAAAAATGCGCTCCTCCTGCCCCACCGGCAGGCCAGGACCCCGATCCGCCACGGTCATGAAAATTTCCTTGTCCTGAACCCGGCCCGAAATTTTTAGGGGCGTCCCCGAGGGCGTGTATTTCATGGAATTTTCCAGAAGATTGATTATCACCCGTTCCATGAGCAGGGCGTCCACCTGCACCAGGGGCAGGTCGGCGGGCAGGGCGATGCTCACCGGATGATCGTGCAGTTGCGGGTCCAGTTGAGTCAGGGCGCTGCCGATCACTTCCTCCAGGACATTCCATTCTTTATTGAGCTTCACTTCGCCGGATTGCAGCCGGCTCATTTCCAGGAGGTTATACACCAGCCGGTCCAGCCGGCGGGCTTCTTCATAAATTGATTGGGCCAGCTCATGCTTGGTGTCCGCATCCAGGTTCTTTTCCCCTTCCAGGAGGCTGCTGGCGGACCCGGCGATCACCGTCAGGGGGGTGCGCAGATCATGGGAGACGGAGCTGAGCAAGGTGTTGCGCATCTGCTCGGCGTCGATCTGGAGCCGGGCCGCCTGGGCTTGCCGGGAGAGATTTTCCCGTTCGATGGCCAGCCCCACCTGGCTGCCCAGGGCTTCCAGGAGGCGCAGAGAGTCCGCCGCCAAGATCCGCTCGGGTTGATGGGTTTCCAGCCGCAAGACGCCGATGACGTGTTGTGAGGCGATGAGAGGCAGGTAGATGCCTTTCACGGCGGAAAGCGTCCCGGTGCCGGCCCCGGCCAGGTGGCCGTGCTTAAAAACCCACTTGGCCACCATCCCCTCCCGCACATCGTCATCCACAAAGGGCTGTCCGGCCCGAATCCCCAGCTTGTCTTCGCGCCCCGGCATCAACATGGTCACCCGGCAGTCAAAAATCCGGGTGATTTGCTCCACGGCAATCTGGAGCAGTTCTTCCAGGCTGTTCATGGCCGTGAGGTTCTGGCTCATGCCAAATAGGGCCGCGGTTTGCCGTTCCTGCGTCCGGGCCACCCGGGCCTGATGGCGGATCCGGGCGGTCAGGCCGCTCACCAGGAGGCTCACCAGCAGCATGACCAGCAGGGTGATGCTGTATTCCGTGTTGGCCACGGCAAAGGAGTAGTATGCCGGCACAAAGAAGAAGGCAAACGCGGCCACGCTGAACAGGGAAGAGAACAGGGCGGGCCCCCGGGCCAGAAAGGAGGAAATGATCACCACGGTGAGCAAATAAATCATCGCCAGGTTGGTGAGCGCCAGGTAAGGAAAGAGAATAAAAGCCAGGCCGGTGCAGACTCCCACGCCGCCCGCGGCCACCAGATATTCCTTCAGGCGAAGCCGGGGTTTCGGCCCCGGGGGGACCGGCAAGGCTTCCTCTCCTTCCCCGGAGATCACGAAGATGTCGATGGGACCGCAGTTCCAGATCAGATGGTCCACCAGCGACAGGCCCAAGAACCGGCGCCAGCGCCGGGCATAGGGCTTGCCCACGAAGATTTTGCTCACCTGGTTTTCCCGGGCGAAGGCCAGGATTTCGTCGCCGATGCGGAACCCGGAAACTTTAATGGCCTGGGCTCCCAACTTCGCGGCCAGATACAAGGCCTGGGCCACTTGCTCCTGGTTTTCCCGGGGCAGGCGGTCATGGGAGGGAGTCTCCACGTACATCGCAAACCACTTGGCCTGCTGGGCGTCGGCGATGCGCTGGGTGGCCCGGATCAGGGGGATGGAGAAGGGACTGGGGTCCAGGCAGACGAGCAGATTCTCACTGCCGGCGCGTTTTGGTTCTTCTTGCGGCCGGGGCGGCGCCCCGGAGGCCGGGCCTGGCATATGTTTTTAAAATCCTTCAATAAATATTAACTGAAGGATAACCGGTCCCGGCCTTTAGGTCAAGTATTGCCGCGGCCCTTGGCGATCTTGGCGCCTTAGTGTGATATGGCCCCCACGCCAAGGCGCCAAGGCGCAAAAGATTTTAATAAAAGAGCAGCAGGTAAACCATACTGAGGGTCACGGTGATGATCATGGGCCACCAGCAGGCCCGCATATAGGCCAGAAAGGAGATGTGGTAGCCCGCCTTTTCCGCCAGGCCCACGGTGACCACGTTGGCCGAGGCCCCAATCATGGTGCCGTTCCCCCCCAGGCACGCCCCCAATGCCAGGGACCACCACAGCACCCCGCTTTCCGCACCGGGGATGGTCTGGTTTAAAAAAGCGATAATGGGCAGCATGGTGGCGGTGAAAGGAATGTTGTCAATGAACGCGGAGGCGATGGCGCTCACCCACAGGACAAGGACCACCGCGGCGGTCAGATTGCCCCGGGAGAGGTCTTTCACCCATTCGGCGATGATCTGGATGAGGCCCGTCTCCTCGGCGCCGGCGATGACCATGAATAACCCGATAAAAAAGACCAGGGTGGGCCACTCCACTTCGTGCTCCAGCATCTCCACGATGTCCACCCGGGATACGGCCAGGAGCGCCATGGAGCCGATGAGCGCGGCCACCGAGGGCTCCATGTGCAAAACCCCGTGGATGATGAACAGGAAGATGACGAATCCCAGAATCCCCAGCGCCATGATCGTGAGTTTCTTGTTGGTGATTTTGTACTCTTCCTTCAAGTAGGCGATGGTGCGGTCCACGTCCTTGACGTCGGCCTGGAGATACCCCTTTTTATACCACCAAAGGTACCACAGGGAGGTAATAATTAAGCAGACGGTGCAGATCAGGGCGAGATTGGTCACGAATTGGACGAAGGTCAGCTTGGCATAAGAACCGATGAGGATGTTGGGGGGATCGCCGATCAAGGTGGCGGTGCCGCCCACGTTGGAGGCGAAGACCTCGGGGATGAGCAGGGTCATGGGGTTGATCTTCAAAGTCACCGCAATTTCGATGGTCACCGGGATCATGAGCAGCATGGCGGTGACGTTGTCCAAGAACGCGGAGGCGATGGCGGTGATCACCTGGAGGATGAAGGACAGGACAAAAATGTTCCCCCGGGCCCGGGCGTAGGACTTATAAGCCAGCCACTGAAAGAGGCCGGTTTTCTTCAAAACCCCCACAATGATCATCATCCCCATGAGGAGGAAGATGACGTTCAGGTCGATGGACCGCATGGCGTCTTCGAAAGACAGGATGAAGTAATTTTTGTCGAAGGTGCCCGCGGTATATGTAATGAAAAGAATAAGGGCCGCGCCCAGAAAGGCCGCCAGGGTGCGGTGCATCGCCTCCGCGGCGATGAGGACGTACACCACCAGGAGAACGAGGGCGGCGATCCAGAAGGCCGGGGTGATCTGGCGCTTCAGGGTGAGGTCGGCCTGGGTCTGGAAGAGCCGGTGGCCGGCCGGGTCGGCGCCCGCGTCCAGGACCTTGAGGGGCTCGGACTCCCGGAGCTGCCAGCTCGGTTTCACCGCCCGGACTTGCACCCTGGCGTCCGGGAGGGTCCCCTGGGCCAGCCGGTAACGCCCCACAAAACTCCCCTTGCCGCCGGTTTCCAGGCGCTCGTCCCGCCCCAGGGGTTTGACCTGCCGGCCGTTCACCAGCAGTTCGATCTCCACCTCCTTGACGCCTTTGCCCTGGGCGTCCGCCAGGATCCCGGACACGGTCAAGTTGTCACTCTTCTCCGGCGGTGACGCCGGAGCCGCCAGCGGATAGGCAAAGATTACCAAGAGAACCATCATCAGAACTTGGACGGCCAGATTTCTTGGATAACTCATTTATATTCCTCCAGATCTCATCATTCTCCCGGTCTTGCGCCTAAAATGCAAAGGCCTGCCGGGTTGACAGTCTCCACCCGGCAGGCCCTCAATTTCGACCTGATTATGTGCGGTTTCTCCATTTCCTTCCCCAGCTTATGCTGGAGAAGGCCACGCCTTGGCCAGGGTTCCTCCTGGCCTTGTTATCCTTTCACTTAGGCGATCTTGGCGTCTTGGCGTGAATTATTATCACGCCCAGACGCCAAGGCGCAAAGAATTTTAATAGAAGAGCAGCAGGTACGCCATGGAGATGGTGACGGTGATCATCATGGGCCACCAGCAGCGCCGCATGTACTCCACGAAACCGATGTGGTAGCCCGCCTTTTCCGCCAGACCCACGGTGACCACGTTGGCGCTGGCCCCGATCATGGTGCCGTTCCCCCCCAGGCACGCCCCCAATGCCAGGGACCACCACAGCACGTTGTCCTTGGGCAGGCCGAAGCTCTCGCTCATGAACAGCACAATGGGCAGCATGGTGGCGGTGAAGGGGATGTTGTCGATGAAGGCCGAGGCGATGGCGCTCACCCAGAGGATGAGGATGATGGCCAGCCACAGTTTCCCCTGGGAGAAATAGAGCACCGCGTTGGCGATCTGCTGGATGAGGCCCGTCTCTTCGGCCCCGGCGATGACCATGAAGAGGCCGACGAAGAACATCAGGGAGGGCCACTCCACTTCGTGCTCCAACATCTCCACGATGTCCACCCTGGAGACCGCCAGGAGCAGCAGGGAGCCGATGAGGGCCGCCACCGACACCTGCATGTGCAAAAAGCCGTGGAAGGCGAAGAGCAGGATGGTGAAGCCCAGGAGAATAAGGCCCTGGATCATCAGCTTCCTGTTGGTGATCCGGTACTCCTCCCGCAGATAGGCGATGGTCCGCTCTACGTCCTTGACTTCGGCCGCCTGGAAGTCCTTCTTGTGCCACCACAGATAGTAGAAGCACGAGATGACCAGCATCACCAAGCAGACCAGGGCGAGGTTCACCACGAAGGCCCCGAAGGTCAGGCCGGTGTAAGACCCGATCAGGATGTTGGGCGGGTCGCCGATGAGGGTGGCGGTGCCCCCCACGTTGCTGGCGAAGACCTGGGGTATGAGGAAGTTCAGGGGGTGCACCTTGAGCGTCACCGCGATCTCGATGGTCACCGGCAAAACCAGGAGCATGGTGGTGACGTTGTCCAGGAAGGCCGAGAGCACCGCGGTGAGGAACTGGAGGACGAAGGACAGGATAAAGACGTTGCCCCGGGCCCAGGCGTAGGCCTTGTAGGCCAGGAACTGAAACACGCCGGTCTTCTTCAGCACCCCCACGAAGATCATCATCCCCAGGAGCAGGAAGATGACGTTCAGGTCGATGGCTGCCATGGAGTCTTCAAAGGAGAGGATGAAATACCCCTTGTCTAAGACGCCGGCGGTGTAACTGATAAAGAGAATGAGGGCCGCGCCCAGGAGGGCCGCCAGGGTGCGGTGCATCCATTCAAAGGAGATGATGAGGTACACCCCGAGAAGAATGATGGTGGCAATCCAGAAGGCCGGGGTGACGGCCCGCTTCAGGGGAAAGTTGCCGGCCGCCTGGAACAGGCGGTTGCCCTGGGCGTCGGCGCCGGCCTCCGCCACCTGCACCGCGATGGGCTTCAGATGCTCCCAGTTGGGCTTGAAGGCCTTGACCTCCACCCGGGCGGCAGGGAGGGCCCCGGCGGGCAGCTCGAATTCCCGCGAGAAGCTGCCCTGCTTGCCGGTGACGATCTCCTCCTCTTTGCCCAGGGGCTTAACGTGCCGGCCGTTCACCAGCACCTCTACCTCCACCTCTTTGACGCCCTTGCCCGTGGGACTTTTAAAAGTCCCGGACACGGTGAGGCGATCCCCCGCGGCCAGGGCCAGGGAAGAGAGGCAGAAGACCGCGGCCAGGACTACCGCTAGAGAGAGCAGCGAAAATCGTTTGATTCGATTCATATGAGCAGTCCTCTTGGATTATTAATTAAAGAATCATAGAAATTGGAATCTCCGAAAAATGCATGATAATTTGGCGAATTTGACGAATCTTAATACCCCCTCCCCCTTGAGGGGGGAGGGTCAGGGTGGGGGTGGCAAAATCTTTGCTTAATTTTAACGTGCTATCCAATTTACCCCCCTCCCCCTAACCCCCTCCCACCGAGGGGAGGGAGGACAATAGTTAAGTTTTTTTCGCCTTCACGCTATTTTTTCAGAGGTTTCGAATTACCTCTCATAGGGGCGGTTCGGTCACCGCCCCTGCCTCGGTTTACTTCAGCAGCACCGGCATGCCCTGCCAGTGCCAGATGAAGGCGCAGAATACCGCCAACACGGCCATGAGGATGATGCTGGGAATCCAGCCGTAGGTAAAGAATTCCCCCGTGGTGAACTGCTTGGACTCATAGGCGATGGCATTGGGCGCGGCGCCGATGAGCAGGTTAAAGGGCATGCCCGCGGTGACCAGGGAGGCGAAGAGGATGACATGAGGCGCCACCCCCAGGTACTTGGCGATGACCAGGGACACTGGCAGGCTGATGGCGATGGCCGCCACGTTCATGATAAAGTTGGTGAGCACCAGCACGAAGAAGGCGATGGACAGGATGAATACCAGCGGAGGCGCCGCCTGGAACAAGGTGAGCCAGTGCACCGCCAGCCACTCCGCCGCCTTGGTGTTCCACAGGCAAAAGCCGATGGACATGGCCCCGCCGAAGAGCAGAATGATGTTCCAGGGAATGGTCTCCATGTCCTCCACAGTAAGGGTGCGGCTGAGGAAGAAGGCTACGGTTCCCACCAGCATGATGCCGGCCCGGTCCATGTCCCGAAATGCCGGAATGGGCAGGAAGGCTTTGAGGAAAAACAAGGTGATAATGGCGAGCACGGTGACCAGCACGAATTTCTCTTTGTTGCTCATGGGCCCCAGCTCTTTGGTGAGCTGCGCCGCCCGCCCACGCAGGCCGTCGATATTGGCCCGCTCCGGCTTAAATAAGGTGATGATGATGAGCCAGATGGCGAAGATCATGATCACGCCCAGGGGCAGCATATACCAGGTGAGTTCGAAGAACCCGATGTCATAGCCCTGGGGATAGAGCACCCCTTTGATGCTGGCGCCCTGGGTGAACTGCTTGAACATCCCCGCCGCGGCCACGCCCCGGGCCGCGCCCAAAAAGGTGATGATGGAGCCGGCGCCCGCGGCCCAGGCCATGCCGATGAACAAGCCCTTGCCGAACTTGGTGGGCTGATCGCTTTCGCTGTACAGACCATGGATAGCCACCAACAAAGGGAAGATGGCCGCGGCCACCGCGGTGTGGGCCATGATCAGGGTCATGGCGCCCACCACCAGAAAGGTCCCCAGCAGGATAAAGTTGGTTCTTTCCCCCACAATGTTGAGCATCTTATAGGCCATGCGCTTGGTGAGTCCTGAGGCGGTGAACGCGGTGCCGATGACTACCGAGCCGAAGATGAACCAGACCGAGGGATCGAAGAAGTCCCGCAAGGCATCGTTGGCCGGCCGGATGAGAAAGATTACCTGAAACAGGCCGATGGCAATGGCCGTGGCGCCGATGGGCATCACCTCAAAGATCCACCAGGTGCCGGCCATGAGAAAGAGGCCGATGGCCATTTTCCCTTCCCAGGGGAGATTGAAGACCTTGCCCCCGGGGTCCACCGCGTCCGGCAAGGAAGGAATGGCGTAAAACAAGAAAAATATTCCCAGGCCAAAAAGAATAAAAAATATGCGTTTATAGTCGATTACCACCTTTTTGGGGGCAATGACGATCTCTTCGGGCATCTCCGGCAGGCCCGCGCCTACCGGCATTTTTTTGGTTTCTTCCGCCATGGCGTATCTCCTTTTAGATAATCCGGGGACCGGCTAGTCGCCCAGGATCATATCCGAGATCTCTTTGAAGAGATCGCTCAGACGGATCATGCCGGCCACCTTGTTATCCTGCAGCACCGGCACCACGCCCACGTCTTCCTTGATCATCAGGAAGATGGCCTTGGCGATGGGGTCGCCGCCCTGGATGGTGACCTTGATGGGGCTCATGACCTCGCTCACCGCCTTCTGGGAGGCTTCTTTCAAGCCCGGCCCGAAGAGATCGCCCATGAGGACCGCAAGGTTGGGGTCCCCTTTGACCAACGCGGTCTCGTGCAGGAACCGGGGCTCCAGGCCCTTGATGATGTCCCGCAAGGTCAGGATGCCCATGAGCTGATACTTTTCATCAAAGACCAGCACCGCCCGGGGCTCGAAAGTCCCCTCAAACTTGATGGACGCCTCCCGGACGATGGCCATGGCCTGGCGCAACGAAAACCAGTAAGGGATGTGGGGATAATCCGCCAACGGGATCATCAAATCTTTCACCTTTTTTTCTTTAGGCATACAAACCTCCGTCTGAATAATTTTTCTGGAAATACCAAAAATAAGGCTCGCGCTCTGATCCGCCGCGGGAGCGGTTTCTCTTGCAAAAACTTTTAGCAACCGGAAGATTAAAATGAGATTAAAAGGAAGGAGCGGTCCGTTAAATTTCTGTTAAAATCGTTCATTATTTCACAATGTCCATTTGGGGGCGGCGGCAAACCGGCTTCTGCTTGTGAGGTGGATCCGGTTTTCTTGGACACGTGATTGGGAGATAATCAGTGACCCAGGAGGACCGAAAAGTGTCAAAGGATGTGGATGATGAGCAGGTAAAGGGTGAGGCGAGCCCAGGGGGGACGGAGGGAGGCCGTAGGCCGACCGGAGTCCCCCCTGGGCATGAAGGTGTGGGGCCATTGGCCCGGGGTCAACGTTGGACGGCTCCCAAGAAACGAGAGGTGGTGCTGCGCATCCTCCGAGGGGAGCCCATGGAGCTTCTCTCCCGGGAGTTGGGCGTCGAGCTTTACCGACTGGAAAAGTGGCGAGACGCCGCCCTGGCGGGCATGGAGGAGGCTCTCAAGGCCCGCAACGGCGATCCTCTCAAGGGCGAGTTGGACAACGCCATGAAGCGCCTCGGTGAACTGACCATGGAAAACGAGTTGTTGTGGGCCCGGGTGAGGCGCCCCGGCCCTTTAGCCAAAAGGAGGTCGAAGAAATGAGCTGCACGGCCTCCGCCGCCACCGCCAGACCCTACGGCGTCAAGCTGGTCTGTCACACCTGGGAGCAGCCCCGCTCTTCGTATTATGCCCACCGCCAGGTTGCCGGGTTGCCGGTCAAGTTGGCCCAGCCCGGCAAACGGGGGCCGAAGACCACGCTCTCTGATGCCGAACTCCTGGAACTGATCCGGGCGGACCTCACGGCTTCGCCGTTTCAGGGCGAGGGACACCGGAAAGTATGGGCCCGGCTCAGGGTGCGGGATGGCGTCAACGTGGGTCGGCGGCGGGTGCTCAGGCTCATGCGGGAAAATAACCTGCTTTCTCCCTATCGGGGCCGGCGTGGTAACCCCCGTCTCCACGAGGGGGAGATCATCACCCAGGCGCCCAACCTCATGTGGGGCACCGACGGCGCCAGGGTCTTTACGGTAGAGGAAGGCTGGGGTTGGATCTTCGTCGCGGTAGAGCACTGGAACGCGGAGTGCGTGGGTTGGCATGTCTGTAAGCAGGGGACCCGATTCGCGGCCCTGGAGCCTATTTCCCAGGGGATGAGGGCAATCATTGGATCGGTGGCGGCAGACGCTGGCCGGGGCCTGTCTCTGAGGATGGACCACGGCACCCAGTATCTGTCGGACCATTTTCAGAAACAACTGAAACACTGGGGCATTAACCCCAGCTTTGCCTTTATCGAACAACCACAGACCAACGGTGTGGCCGAACGCTTTATCCGGACTATCAAAGAGCAGGTCATCCATGGCCGGATCTTTCAGAACCTCGAGGAGGTCAGGACGGCGGTCAGGCGCTTCGTGGACACCTACAACCGCCAGTGGCTGGTGGAGAAAAACGGCTTCAAAACCCCCTGGCAGGCCAGGGACCAGTGGCTCGCCCAAGCCCCTCTATCTCGGGCGGCTTAATAAAAACTTGTGTCCAGAAAACCGGATGCGGTACAGTATGATCACTTCAAAGGTATCGCAAAATTGCTTAATTAGGTTTACAAAACTCCAAGCGGCTAATGTCACCCCCCCTCGTGTATAAAGGTAAAGGGAAATTTTTGGAGTTGGGAGGCTGTCCCGTTCATAGTTGAAAGTTGAAAATGGGATGGCGGTTCATCCAGCCGATTCGGTAGAATCGGTTTGGGCAACTAACGTTAGGGAGGAACCGCCATGAAGCCATCTTACCAGATTGTTG
>VGSO01000029.1 GCA_016874945.1 Deltaproteobacteria bacterium | reverse complement strand
GGCCTAAAGGCCGCAACCAAACTAAAAAATGACCTAATTACATTAATTAAATCAAGGTGTTACAGGCAAAATCTTCGCGAAAAAACCAGAAACTCGGATTCAGTAGCACAGGCTTTCCAGCCTGTGCTTAAAGTAAAGAACTTTTCGAAACCGAATAAAAACAGGCGGGCTAGGCCCGCCTGTTGGTTACCGGTATCATCGTGAAAGGCGGGTCACTTCTTCGCCGCCGCCTTTCGCTCCAGGTTCTTGATCCAATCCGTCTCTACGCCGTAGCCCAGGCTTTTGGCCTGCTTGATGTCCGCTACGGCTTTTTCATAGTTCTCTTTTTTCTCATAAATCATGCCCCGCTGGTAGTAGGCTTTGCCGTGCTTGGGGTCCAGCTTGATGGCCTGCTCGAAGTCCTGCAAGGCCGCATCATTTTGTCCCTTGGCGTACTTGGCCACTCCCCGGTAGGTGATGATGGCCGCGTCGTTGGGCTTGAGCTTCAAGGCCATGTCAAACTCCTGGATGGCCTGGTCGAACTTGCCGGCATTGCACAGTTCCAGGCCCCGGTTAACTATGGTCTTGGCGTCTTCGGCGGCCATCAAGGGTAGGGATAGCAGAGATACCAGCATGGCCGTTAAAACCAGTAAGGTCAAACGTTTCATCAGTGATGATCCTCCAGGTTGAGCTTAAGGTGAATTTGATTAAATGTTATCATTTTTCGCCGGAAAGCGCCGGAAAAGATTCACCACCAAGACACCAAGACGCCAAGGTCGCTAAGAAAATTTTTGGTGGTGTGGCGCCTTTGACGCCAAACCATCAAGATATTTTTTTCTTGGTGAAATCTTTGTGTCTTTGTGCCTTGGCGGTTCATCATTAAACCGAGCAAAGCCGGCATTCCTCCGAGAACTCGTGGGCCAGGGTCAGCGTCTCCGGGGGCAGGCTGAGCACCTGTCCCGGTTTGGAGCCGTAGCGGTACACGGTGATGCCTTTCAAACTTAGCTTATGGGCCAGCCGGAAGGCCTGGGCCACATCCTCCAGGGCGGCGTCCGGCGCCAGGTTGATGGTCTTGGACACCGCGTTCTCCACGTGGCGCTGAAACGCGGCCTGCATCTTGATCTGGTATTCCACGCTCACCTCGAAGGTGGTGGGGAAGAGCCGCCGCAGGTCCTCCGGCAGCCCGGTGAGGGGCCGCACCCGGCCGGAAGCCAGGACCTTGGGGATCCATTCTTCTTCCTTTAGACCATACTCCCGGAGTTTTTGTAAAAAAAGGGGATGAATTTCGTCGAACTCCTCTCCCTCCAAGGCCCGGCGGCGGTAGGCCACGGCGAACAGCGGCTCGATGCCGCTGGAGGCGCCGGCGACGAGGCTGATGGTACCGGTGGGGGCCACGGTGGTCACGGTGGCGTTGCGCCGGGGCGGATGGCCTTCCTCGTGCCAGCGGCTGCGGTAAAAATTGGGGAAAGGATCCCGCTCCCGGGCCAGCAGCTCCGATTGGGCCACGGCCATGGCCTGGATGCGGGCCATGATCTTTTCCCCCAGCTCCAGGGCTTCCTGGGAATCGTAAGGGATGCCCAATTTAATGAACAGGTCCGCCAGTCCCATGACCCCCAGGCCGATCTTGCGGTTACCACGGGTGATGGCGGTGATTTGGGGCAAGGGATAATGGCTCTGGTCAATGACGTCATCCAGAAAATTGACCCCCAGGGCCGTGAGGTGGTCCAGCTCCTGCCAGTCAATGGCGTCATTGGCCACCACCTGGGACAGGTTGATGGAGCCCAGGTTGCAGGATTCGTAGGGCAGCAGGGGCTGCTCGCCGCAGGGGTTGGTGGCCTCCAGGAGGCCCAGCTCGGGAGTAGGATTGGCCCGTTCCACGGCGTCCAGAAAAATCAACCCCGGGTCCCCGGTTTCCAAGGCATACCGGCAGCAAAGCTCAAACACCTCCCGGACCCGGAGCCGCCTCACCTCCCGGCCGGTGCGGGGGTTGATGAGGGGGTAGGTTTCGTCCTTTTCCACCCGGTCCATGAAATCGTCGGTCACCGCCACGGACAGGTTGAAGTTGGTGAAGGATTTGAGGTCGGCCTTGGCGGTGATGAATTCCAGGATGTCCGGGTGGTCTACGTTGAGAATGCCCATGTTGGCGCCCCGGCGCCGGCCGCCCTGCTTGACCACGTCGGTGGTGACGTCAAAGATGCGCATGAAGCCCACGGGCCCGGTGGCCACCCGGCCGGTGGAGCGCACCTGGTCGCCCTTGGGCCGCAGGGGGGTGAAAGAGAAGCCGGTGCCGCCCCCGGTCTGGTGAATGAGGGCCATGTCCCGCACCCCCTCCAGGATGCTGCGCATGTCGTCGTGGATGGGAATGACGAAACACGCGGCCAGCTGCCCTTCAGGGATCTCGGCGTTCATCAGGGTGGGGGTGTTGGGAAGGAACTTCAGAGAGCTCAATGCCTGGTAGAAAGCCTCGGTCTGGCGGGCCACGGCCTCGGCGCCGCCGTACCGGGCCTCCGCCGCGGCCACGCCCCGGGCCACCCGGTGAAAAAGCTCATCAGGAGTTTCCACCACCTTCCCCATGGGGTCCCGGCGGAGGTAGCGCTCTGCCAGGACCCGCAGGGCGATGGGCCTGAAATGCGGTTTTCGGTTTTCGGTTTTCGGTTTTCGGTATTGCTTTTCTGGCATAGTCGTCATATCTCCAAGAACGAGCTATTCAAGGTTTCTTATATAAGGGTTGATAAAGGTTCACGGCGACAGGCGTCGCAAGAAAAACCGAAAACCGAAAACTGAAAACTGAAAACCGAAAACCGTCACTCTATCATGCCCCACTTTTTGGCCCGTTCCTCATAGGCCTTGGGGAAGGCCGGGGAAAAATTCTGATAAAAAGTGATGGGATAGCGCGCCCCGATGCGGCAGGCAGCCTCGCGGAGGCCGGTGAGCAGGCCGTCCAGGTGGTGCACAGGCAGGCTGAACACCAGTTCGTCATCCTGGGTCATGGAAAAAATGCGGTCGCCCATGCCCGGGAGGGTCACCTGGAATTGGCCGGTGCGATAAGGGCCGATGAGGTAAGAACTGCACTCCACTTTGCCGCCGAAGTCCCCGGCCACCCGGACCCCCAGGCAGTAGCAGGCCGCCTGGGCCAGGCGCATGACCTGGGCCGGGTTGCCATAGATCACCACCACCTCCGGTTCGAGCTCCAACCGCTCCAGGGGGCTGAGGTAGATGGCTTTAATCTCTTCGGTGGCGAACCGAGGCAAGGCTTCCACTTCCTTGAGGGCCGGCCCCAATTCCTGGTGGAAGCCCACTTCGCAGAAAAGCTGGGCCAGTTCCATGACCGGGTCCGCCGCCGGGGCAAATCCAAATACCAGGCTGCCGGGGACGCAAATGACGTCTTCCCGGGTCAGGCCCACGGGCCAGCCATACACCCGGGCCATGGTGACCCCCTGGCAAATGGTGACTTTCTTGCCGAAAACCTTGGAAGGCCGCCGGACTTTGGGGAGGTCCGCCAGGTCCTTAAGGAAGGAGACGCCGAAGGGTTCGGTGCGCAAGCGCAAGGCGTCCTTGAGCTTCAGGGAGGCGTTTTTAAAATCCATGATCAATCCTTTCCGGGGAGGCGTTGTCCCATATTATTAACCAAAGGATATTCGAACTTGAAAGAAATTTATGAGAACTTATAAATTAATAGGATAGCGTAATTCGGCCCAATTTTTTCAGATGTTAATAATCAACCGGCCTCGATGCAAGGGAGCCCGGTCTAAACCAGGTTTTCGGTTTCGATTTTTGGCCAACTTGACACAGGCCACTGATTACTGATTACTGTCATTGCCAACAGCCAACTTCTAACTTCCAACTGAGAGTCTGTAGTGAATAACGAAAAACCCATTCCTTACCATACTCTGCCTCCCGAAGAGGTCTTGAAACTGCTGGAAACCACGATGGGCGGGCTGCCATCCTCCCAGGTCCAGGAGAGGCTGGAGCGCTTCGGTTACAATGAGCTGGCTGCGGCCCCCGGAATTTCACCCCTGAGGATATTCTTTAGACAATTTAAAAATCTGCTCATCGTTATCCTGCTCATTGCCACCGCCATTTCCTTTTTGCTGGGAGAACACCTGGACGCCTGGGTCATCCTGGGAATCCTGGCGGCCTGCGCCATTTTGGGTTTCTACCAGGAATACACTGCGGAGCAGGCCGCCCTGGCCCTGAAAAAGATGGCCGCCCCGACGGCCACGGTTATCCGGGAGGGGAAAGAGGCGATGATTCCCACCCGGGAAGTGGCGCCGGGGGACATCCTGGCGCTGCACGCCGGGGACCGGGTGGCGGCGGACGGGCGGCTGCTCTCCCAGTTCAACCTCATGGCCGATGAAGCGGCGCTCACCGGGGAGTCCACCCCGGTGGCCAAAAAGACCAACCCTCTGACCCAGGCGGAGGCGCCCCTGGGCGACCGTTTCTGCATGGTCTTCGGGGGCACGATGATCACCTACGGCCGGGGCCTGGCGGTGGTCACGGCCACGGGGATGAACTCCGAGTTCGGCCGCATTGCCCGGATACTGGCGGAGGTGGAGGAGAAAAAGACCCCCCTGGAAGCGCGCATGGACACCATCGGCCGGGTGCTGAGCGTCATCGCCCTGGCCGTGGCCGCGGCGGCTTCCATCCTGGGAGTTTTCCGTGGCCACAGCTGGCTGGAAATGCTCATCTGGGGCATTTCCCTGGCCGTGGCCGCGGTGCCCGAAGCGCTGCCCGCGGTGGTCACGGGGGCGCTCTCCATCGGCACCACCCGCATGGCCCGGCGCAACGCCATCGTCAAACGGCTGCCGGCGGTGGAGACCATGGGCTGCATCACGGTGATCTGCACCGACAAGACCGGGACGCTGACCAGGAATGAAATGGTCGCCAGGCGGGTCTTCCTGGAGGGCCGGGAACTGGAAGTCACTGGCAACGGTTATGAACCGTCGGGTGTATTCCTGGAAGATGGTCGGGAATTGGCCCCGGATACCGATGCGGTCCTACAGCAGGCGGCCCGCATCGCGCTTTTCTGCAACGATGCGTCTCTGGAAGAAGAAGGCGGCGAGTGGCAGCTCCGGGGCGACCCCACCGAAGGCGCGCTCCTGGCCCTGGGCCGCAAGGGCGGCCTTGACCCGGTTAAACTTGCCGCCGAGCTGCCCCGGGTGGGGGAAATCCCCTTTGCCGCAGAGCGCCAGATGATGACCACCATACACCGGGAGCAAGGGCGGGTCTGGGCTTATGTCAAGGGCGCGCCGGAAAGGGTTTTGGATAAAAGCCCCCGGATCTTGACTCGAGAAGGGGAAAGGGCCCTGACGGAGGCCGACCGCCGGGCGATTATGGACCAGGCCGGGAAGATGGCGGGCGAGGCCCTGCGGGTCCTGGGTCTGGCTTACCGGACCCTGGCCCAGGTCCCTGAGCCGGAACCGGAACTGGTGGAAAAAGACCTGGTGTGGGTGGGATTGGCGGGGCTGATGGATCCGCCCCGGGCTGAGGCTGCGGAGGCCGTGGCCCTCTGCCATCAGGCGGGTATTCGAGTCATCATGGTCACCGGCGACCATCCCATAACGGCCGGGGCCGTGGCCCGGGAAGTAGGGTTGGTTAGAGAGGCGTCAGGGGTCAGGGATCAGGGGCCAGGGAAAAAGCAGGCCAAAGAAAATATTGACGCAACTGCCAACTGCCGGGTAATCACCGGCGCGGAATTAAACCGGTTAAGCGACGAGGAATTGAAGGAGGTTCTGAAAGAGGTCCGGGTCTTTGCCCGGGTGGCGCCGGAGCATAAGCTGCGGCTGGTGAAGGTCCTCAAGGAGCAGGGGGAGATCGTGGCCATGACCGGCGATGGGGTGAACGACGCCCCGGCTCTAAAACGGGCCGACATCGGGGTGGCCATGGGCATCACCGGCACGGAGGTCACCAAGGAGACCGCGGCCATGATCCTGGCCGACGACAACTTCGCCACCCTGGTGGCCGCGGTGGAAGAAGGCCGGGCCATTTTCGACAATATCAAAAAATACCTGATATTTTTGCTGAGTTGCAACCTGGCGGAGATCTTCGTCCTCACCGGCGCCTTTTTCATGGGAATGCCCCTGCCCCTGGTGGTCATCCAGATCCTCATGGTCAACCTTACCACCGACGGCCTCCCGGCCCTGGCCCTGGGGGTGGACCCCAAGGCGCCGGACATCATGCAGAGGCCGCCCCGGAGTCCCCGGGAGGGGGTGTTCACCAGGTCGGTCAACGTCCTCCTGGGGGTGATTCCCGGGTACATGTTCCTGACCCTGGTCCCGCTTTTTATCTATTACATTTACTGGAATCCCGGGGGGCATGACGGTTACAAGGCCACCTTGACCCATGCCCAGACCATGGTGTTCGTAGGGTTCGTGCTCTTTGAGATGGTCAACGCCTTCAACTGCCGCCACGATTATCATTCCCTGTTCACCGTGGGTTTCTTCCGCAACCGGTTTCTGGTGGCGGCGGTGGTGTTTTCCTTGCTCATAATCGTGGCGGTGGTGCAGTGGCCGCCCCTGGCCCGGATGTTCCACACCGCGCCCTTGAGCCTCCAGGATTGGCTGCTGGCCGGGGCGCTGAGCCTCACCCTCTTCCCGGTGGTGGAGGCGGCCAAGTGGTTCTTGCGACGCCGAATGGAACCTAATACCAGATTGCAGTCAGAGGGTGGCACAGGCTTTCCAGCCTGTGCAGGCGCAGGCTAAAGCCTGCGGCTACAAAAAATAGCCTTTTGAGCGCAACTCAGTATAAAAAGATTAACCACAGAGGCTCTTGCAAAATTACTTATTGCCACCCCTTGTCATTCTGAGCGAAGCGAAGAATCTCGTATTTACAAGAGGTTGAGATCCTTTACTTCGTTCAGGATGACAACAAAACGAGTTTTACAAGAGCCTCCACAGAGACACTGATAGCGCGGAAAATCCCTAAAGGGAAAAAATAGGCCCCGATGGCGAACCATCAGGGCCGGGCCGGGGAATCTCCAATGGCAGTGCGTCTTTTATGGAATTTTACTGGGTGGTTTTGAGCCAGATAAAGGAGGTGCTCGAAGAGTTGTCAGGGCTGACTGAATCTTCCAAAAACTGGGAAGCGCCCACCAAAGCCGGCTGAACCCCGCTGGGGAATTTGGTCAGGTTCGTGGTGCGGTGGAACTGCAACGAAGCGGTTCTGATCTTGCCGCCGGTGGTCATCCTGAGGATTCCGCCAGGGGTCAGGACGGCGGTGAAGGTTTCCGGCGGCTGTTCCTGGCCGTCGATCACGGGGTACGCCCAACCTCGAAAGAGGGAGGGGGGGACAAATTCGGTAATTTTTACAGTAGCGGTGCCGTTCTTGTAACCGCTGGCAGTGGCGCTTTTAAAAGCGCCCGTCCAGGCGCCCCGCAAGTCCAGTAGAGTTTTGGGCACGGGGGTGGGCAGGTCGGTGGGCGGCGGACCCACGGGATCGGCAGCCCAAACGGCCGTTGGCGCAAATATGGGTAATGTGGGCCATCCCACGATACCTGCAACGATAAGCAACAATACCAAAAGACCCTGTTTCCGCGGCATCGGCCATCCTCCTGAAGTTGATAGATTTGCTGAAGCCTGGAGCTAGGCTTCACATATCCCTAAGGCAAAGGGAAAAAAGTACAGTAAGTGTTACAGAAGGGTTTGATATTGTCAAATTGTTTATCCTTTTTGCCTCGGCGATTAGCTTCGATAACTGGCGTTGATCCGGATGTAATCCTCGGTGAGGTCGCAGGTGTCGTAATAGTCGGAGAAATCCCCGGCGTGGAGGTGGATGCGGACAATGAAGGAGCCGGTTTGGATGACCTTCTGGGCCAGGGCTTCGGCTTCCGGCCCCCGGGCCTGGCCTTTGCGGGCGATCAGATGATCTCCGTAAGCAATGTCCACCAGTTCCGGGTCGAAGCGCGCTCCGGAGCGGCCCAGGGCCGCCATGATGCGCCCCCAGTTGACATCGGCCCCGGCCATGGCGGTCTTCACCAGGGGGGAGAGGGCCACGGTTCGGGCCGCCTTGAGGGCGTCGGCGGGGGAGGCGGCGCCGAGGACTTCGACGCGGTAAATGCGCCGGGCGCCTTCGCCGTCGGCCACCACCTGGGAGGCCAGATCGCCCATGACCTCCTTGAGCATCTCCCCCAATTCCAGCATGGGCGGGCCGGGTTCTTGAACCAGGGCGTTCTCGGCCCGGCCGGAGGCCAGGAACAGCGCCGTGTCATTGGTGGAGGTGTCCCCATCGACGGTGATGCGGTTGAAGCTCACCGGCAAGGCCTCCAGCAGGAGCCTCTTTAAAATCCGGGGATGCGCCGCGGCGTCGGTGAAAATAAAAACGAGCAAGGTGGCCATATTCGGATGAATCATCCCTGCCCCTTTGGCCATGCCCGCCAGGGTGATTTCCCGGCCGACAATTTTTTCTTTCAAAATGGCCGTTTTGGGCCGGGTGTCGGTGGTCATGATGGCCTGGGACGCCTCCAGGAAACCCCCGGGGTGGAGGCGGGCCGCCAATTGAGGGAGGGCCGCGGCAATCTTCGGCGCCGGCAGGGGCTGGCCGATGACCCCGGTGGACGCCGGAAGCACCAGGCGCTCGGAGATGTTTAGGAGCTTCGCAGCCTGGCGGGTGGTCTCCCAGGCGTCCTGCAAGCCCTGGGGGCCGGTGCAGGCGTTGGCGTTGCCCGCATTCACCAGGATAGCCTGGGCCTTGCCGGCCTTGAGGCGTTGGCGGGAGAGCGTGACGGGCGCGGCCTTGACCCGGTTGGTGGTGAAAACTCCTGCCGCCGCCGCGGGCGCGTCGGCCACCATCAGGGCCAGATCCAGGCCGCCGGCCTTCTTGATGCCCGCGGCCGTGGCCGCGAAACGGAAACCGGGAATGATCATGGAATCCCCTCCCTTAATCCTTAGAGCTTCTTCCCCAGCCCCCGGGCCTTTTGCAACAATTTATCCGAAATCTCATGGTTATAACGGGTGTTGGTTTTGACCACCTTCCCCAATACCTTGCACCCGCTGTCCTTCAAGACCCGGTTCACCGCCCGGACCGCGCCGCGGCTCACCGGGAGCAGCCAATTAAGGGGCCAGGGGGTGGTGCAGGCGGTGACGATGACGGCCGGCCGGCCTTTTAAATTCTGGATGGGAAACCACTTGGGTTTCTCGTTGACGAACACCGTCTCGTTGCGCTCAAACAGCATCTTTAACATGGCGCTCATGTTGCTGAAGTAAGTGGGGGTTCCCACCACCAATGCCCCGGCTTCCTTGATTTGGCGCCCCACCCGGTGGGCGTCGTCTTCGGGCTGGACGCACTCCCCCTCCGGCCGGCATTTCATGCAGCCCAGGCAGGGGCGCATCTTAAGATCGTACACGTCCACCCATTCCACTTCATGTTTCTGGGCGGCTCCCTCAGCCACGGCCCGGAGCAAAGTGGCCACGGTCCCCTGCTTGCGGGGGCTGCCGTTGAGAATCAAGACCTTCATGTTCCTCTCCCTTGGCGTTTTCGGATGGCGGGACTTGATACCAATTCGTCATCAAACGTAATTTTTTTCCGTAGCGAGGTCTCCTCGCCCGTGTTTGAAAATGCTAATTTATCGGGCGGGGAAACCCCGCTACGACAAATAGCGATCGCCGATGCTTAAGTGAACAATATTAACCGAAGACCGAAAACCATCTGTCACATAACCCGCTTCACCACCATGACGGCGCAGGGAGTCTGGGCGATGACCCGTTCGGTGACGCTGCCCATGACCAGGGAGGCCAGCCCGGTCATTCCCAGAGCCCCCATGACAATGAGGTCGGCTTGATGGTCTCGGGCCGCCTGAACGATGGCCTCATAGGGAGGGCCTTGCAGCACTTGGGTCACCAGCTTCACCCCGGCGTAATCCGCTTCTTTCTTCAGCCGTTGGACAATGGACCGGGCAGTTTCCATCTCGCTTTCATCCCGGGCCACGGAAAGGCCGATGAGTTCGGCACCCACCCGCCGGGTGATATACAGGGCTTCTTCACAGGCGGCGTAGCTGTGAGGGGAGCCGTCGCTGGCCACCAGGATGCGCCGAAATTCCAGGGGCACGCCTTTGGGCACCACCAGCACGTTGAAAGGGCTGTAGCCGATGACCCGGGCGACGACGTTGCCCACCATCAGGCGAAAGAGCCGGGAGCGTCCCCGCCGCCCCATGATGATGATGTCCGGCTTAATTTTTTCAGCCTCTTCCACGATGCTCGCATACGCGGCTTCGCCTCGCCGCACCCGGACCTCCAGGGGGATTTCCAGCTTTTCGGCTTCGGCCTTGCAGCGTTCCAGGTATTCGTGCACCCGCGCCTCCCGCTGGGCCACTATCTCCGGGGCCGCGGCTTCCAGTTCGGGGTTAAATTCCAGAACCTGGAGGATATAGACTTTGCTGGCGCAGGATTGGGCCAGGGCCAGGGCGCCGGTCAAGGCCCCCTGGCTGTCGGATGAGCCGTCGGTGCACACCAGGAGCTTTTCCAGCTTGGCGGGGCAGATGGGGACCCGTTCCATGTCAGTGCCCTCCTGTTTTGAAGATCCCGGACGCAGCCAGGAGGAGAATAAGGACCTGAACGATGATGACCCAACCGAGGATATTCTCCCGGCGGCGGAAGAATCTCCCCACCACCATGACATACCCCAAAATAGTGACTCCGGCCAAAATGGCGATGGGCCCGAAGTTGAGGAAGTCACCGTGATGAAGCTCCTTGAGCCAGCCCCAGCCCGGCTGGATGCCCGCGGCCCGGAGGTAGGAAGGGGCCGGCTGACTCCAGTAGCGGGGCACATCGGCCAGGGGAACATATGGCTCCAGAACTCCCGACACATAGACGGCAAAGGTCACCAGGAGCAGGACGAACCCCGCCTTGGCGGCCCGGTCCATGACCCAGGCATAGAATAACTGCAAGTCATCATCTTTTCTTGCCTTGTCCATTTCCATGTGGGCTTCCTGTTTTATGTTTTCTGTTTATAAACTTAACCAGGCCTAGAGGACCAGTCTGATTACTGATCACGGATTACTGATCACGGATTACTAATTCCAGATTCCCAGCCCCTTCAGCAGAGACCGGATTCCCGCAAACAATAACAGCCCGATGACAATGTATCGGAGCCGGACGGGGGCCAGGCGCACCAGGATGTTCACCCCGGCCCAACTGCCCAGCATCATGCCGATGATGGAGGGCACCACCACTACCAGCAACACCGCGCCGCTGTTGAGATAAATCCAGGCCGCGGCCGTGTCCGTGAGACAGACGATGAGCTTGCTGGTGCCCACGGCCACCTTCAAGGGCGCGCCCATGACCAGGTTCAGCACGGCGACGTTAGCCCACCCGGCCCCGATGCCGAAGAGTCCCGCCACGACGCCAATGGCCAGAAAAAGCAGCAGGGCCAAGGGGGTGCGGCGCACCTGCCAGGCCACTTCCTCGCCGGTGGCCCGGTCCAGGTAAGCGCCCCGGAGTCCCAAAAAGCTGGAGAGGGGATCGGCCACCCGGACGTCCGGGTATTCCGTCCGTTTGGCCTTGAGCATGATAAAGACGATCCCCAGAATGAGGAACCCCAAAGAGACCTGGATGACCTGGGCCGGAAGCCGAAGGCCCACTAAGGCCCCCAAAATGGCGCCGACGGAGGTCATTAACCCGGCGGGCATGGACAGGCGCAGGTCCCCCATGCCGAAGCGCAGCAGTCCCGGCCCTGCGGACAGGGCGCCGGTCAAGGCCACCAGCAGAGAGGCGCAGCGCACGAAGTCCAGGTGAAAGGGGAGAAATCCGCCGATGATGGAGACAAACAGGGTGCCGCCCCCCATCCCCCCCAGGAGCGAGACGATGCCTACCAGGAAAGAAAAGCCCAGCAGTATCAAGGACCAGACCCACCAGGGGGCGGAAGGCGCGGCCCCCGCGGCGGACGCTTCCGCCGCCCATAAGGGGGCAGTGGCAAAGATATTAAGAATCCCAGAAGTCAGCAGGAAAATTAAAAATACTGTAGCTAAGAGACGATAGCGCCGGGATCTGGTCAAAGTCGCTTCCCCATCTCAATGCCTGCCGCTAATCTTGGCGGGCGCGGCGGCCCGCCCCGCCCATTAGTTGACAGTTGTCATTTGACAGTAACCAGTAACCAGTAACCAGTAACCAGTGAGCAGTGAGCAGTCGCTCATGAGCCTTTGGCTCACCCGCAAATCATGGAAAAATTGCGCAGATCTTGAAGCCACTCGGGGCCATAGCTTTAACCTTTAACCCTGAACCTTGAACTTTCAAGGTCGCAATTAAGTTGAGAACGCCTCTAACAACTAACAACTGTCAATTCTTACTCCCCCTACCCCGGGCGCTCGTAGTGGCCGGCCAGGAAGCGTTCCGCCAGGACCCGGGGAATGTCGTCGTCAGCCATGACCATATCCATCTGCCGGGCGTAGGCCATGAGGCGGCCTATCAGGTCCAGGCGCTCCTCCGTTTCCGCCAGGGGGCGCTTGCGGAAGCGGCTCCGGATCATGTCGTGGTGGATTTCCACCTCGAATCCCAATTTTTCCAGAACCGTGGCCAGAAAGCGGACGCGGCGGATGCGGCGCACGTCGTCCGCGGCCCCGCCTTTAAAGGTGAAATTTATGTAGTTATCCGTGGCCACCGGCCCGCAGTAGCTATCCACGCTCTGGAAGTGGTAGCCCAGGCGGCAGGCATAGTTGACGTAATTGGCTCCCACAATGGCGTAAGTCTTGTCCCAAAACTGTTCCGGAGGCCGGATGGCGGTCTGGCCCAGGACTTGCAAAAACCCCCCCAGGTTCACCGGCACCGGCCCGGCCCAGGAAATCCCCGGCTGGCTGATGCCCTTCCACAGAGCTTTCATGGGAACGGATAGAATATCTTCCGGCGGCACCGGGGTATAGTGGCTGGCCAGGCCGTCTCCCAGGTCCACCAGGTGGAGGTTGAGGGGGAGGTTGGTCTTAAGTTTCAGCAGACGCAGGGCCGGCACCCTGCCCGCGGCCACTTCGTCCATGAGGCCGAACATCACCTGGATGGACTTCTCGTGGGTGAACCGGGTGATGTCATGATAAGCTTTGGCGTTTTCCGGGCGGAAATCGCGGCTGCGCCGGTCCACCAAGGTGAGGGGCGTAATGAGCTCCGCCACCTCCCGGAGTTTCTCATAAAGGGGCGTGTTCAAAATTTGGTGAGAACGCCGGGGCGTCAGGCGCAGCAGCTCATCTACCCGGCCTTTATAAACCTTGCCGCGGAAGGCGTCCACCGTGACCATTTCTCCTTCCGGGAGCGCCTCTCCGGCCACCAGGGTGTCCACCAGGGCCGGAACCCCATACTCCCGGGCCACCAGCGTCAGGTGACCGGTGGCGGAGCCCACGTCGGTGACCAGGGCGGCGATGCGGGGCAGCACCGGGGCCAGCCGGGGTTGGGTGCGGGGCGCCACCAGGACCGCCCCCTGGGGCACTTCCATTAAACTGATGCCGTCACGCAGATGAAAGACGGGGCCGGCGGCTATCCCCTGGGAGCCGATGCGGGCTTCGCTCAACAGCACCTCCACCCCGGCCGCGGCTTCGGCCAGCTCCACGGCGCAGCGCTCCCGGACATCGGCCAGGAACAGGTGGCGGGACTGCACCACATAAATTTCCCCCCGACCGTCCTTCACCCATTCCACGTCATGGGGGCAGTTGCAATGGACGTCCAGGATCCGGGCATATGCGGCCAGCCGGGCCAGGTCGGCAGGCTCCAGGGCCGGAGCCGACACCATCTCGTCGGGCGCCGCCTGCCGCACCGGGCGGCCGTCTTCCAGAACCAGGCGGTATTCCTTGCGGCCATAGCGAGCTTCCTTCAATTGGCCGCTTTCTTTGGAGACCACGTATTCATCGGCGCTGACTTCGCCGCCCACCAGGTCCGCAGCCAGACCCCAACCGGCGCTGACAATCATGCGGTCCG
This sequence comes from Deltaproteobacteria bacterium, assembly GCA_016874945.1. Lineage (GTDB taxonomy): Bacteria > Desulfobacterota > Desulfobaccia > Desulfobaccales > 0-14-0-80-60-11 > VGSO01. Next base: position 647 of record VGSO01000029.1, on the reverse strand, counting down.
GATCGCAGGCTTCCGGGTCCGTGGTGAACATGACCCCCGCGGCCTGGGCGCTGATAAGGCGCTGGATGAGCACCCCCATGGCCGCCTCTTCCAGGATCAGCCCCTGGGTGTGGTAATAAATCAAGGCCCGTTCACCGAATTGGCTGGCCACCACCTGGCGCCAACGCTCCGGCGCCTCCTCCGGGGCCACCCCCAGGAAGGTTTCGTATTGACCCGCAAAGGTGGCGCCACCAATATCCTCCCGGAGGCCGCTGGAGCGCACTGCCAGAACCCCGCCCTCGGCACCGGCGGCTGCCAGGCGGCGGGATTCCGCCACCATGGCCTCGGCCAACTCCGCCGGGATGGGCTGGGCCAGGACCAGGGCCTGCAATTCCCGGGCGGCCTGGGCAGCCTGGGTTTCATCTGTCAGGTCCAGGCCCGCCAGCCGTTCCTGAAGACGAGCCAGCAGTGTCGCGTCTTCCCCCGGGAGCCGCTGCTCCATGAACAGCTTATACGCCGAAATAGTGGCCACTAACCCTTCGGGCACCGGCAGCCCCAGCTCGTTTCTCACCCGGGCCAGGTTGCCGGCCTTGCCCCCCAGGGCGGGGTAAAGTTCCGGGCCAGCCTCTTCCAGGCGCACCAGCATCGGGCTGGCCGGGAAGGGCGGC
>VGSO01000028.1 GCA_016874945.1 Deltaproteobacteria bacterium | reverse complement strand
TATGGAGCAGTCCGGCCTTAGCCGCGTCCATTGAGAAGTCGGTGGACTCCCAGGGGGTCATCCGGATCAGCAACGTGAAGCCCCGGAAGGCTCCCTCTCCGGAGGCCGGGGCCAATTCCCCCGCTCCCCTGGAAACCCCGATGGCCAAGTCCTCCCCCCCGGCCATTGACGCGCCCAAACCTGCGCCTCCCAATCCTGCTCCCGATTCCACCGCCAGCCCCGATTCCGCTCCGCCAAAAGAAACCCTGGCCCCGGATAAGGCGCCTCCTTTACCCATAAAAAAGGCGGCTTTTTCTCTCCCGGAACTTGTCGTCGCGGTTAAGGATTCACCGAAGGAAGTGACTGCTTCCGGGGGAGGGATCCGGCGTTACCGGGATGCCCGGGGGGTTATTCATATTGAAAATGCGGCGCCGGAGCCCTCCGGGGTTCCCGAGCCCCTCCCCCCGCGGGCCTCACCGGCCCTGGAAGCCTCGGGACCCCATGAAGGCGGCTCCCCGGAACCTGGTCCCGCCCCTGGCCTCCTAACCATCAAAAAGGCGAATTGGGGGGACGCGGTGCGCCCCCCAGGAGTTCCAGGTCAACCTGCAAAGGAAGGGGCTATCCGTTGCTACCGGGACCGCCGGGGAGTGCTGCACATCACCAACCTTGCGGAACTTGAGGAGAACCGGCTCCGGCTGGCGGAGCAGCCTGCAGGTCCGGGGAAGTCCCGAGACGGGCCGGGGCTGATGCCGTGGCGGGGCCCACCGGCCTTGAGCGCGGCGGCGCCCCTGGTGATAACCAGGGCTTCGGTGGAGGAGAGAGCCCCACCGGCTGAAAAGCCTCCGCCTCCGGCGCCTGATCCCTGGGTTGATTCAAACGCTCCCGGCCAGATCAAGCGTTATCGGGATGCCAAAGGCGTATGGCACATCCATAGCGTGGAACCGGAACCGCCCCCTTTGCCTAAGATCCCCCGGGCCCGGCCATCGAGCCTATGGAGCCCGGCTTTGGCCGGCCCTTCACCCCCCAAGGCGGGAGTTGGGGCCGATCCTGGGGTCCCCGCCCCGGCCGGCGGCCAGGTGGTGGCTTACAAGGACGGAAAGGGGAGGCTGATTATCCATAATCCCTATCCCCAGACCCCGGCCGGCCGCGGCCCGCCGTTCCTGGCCGCGCCCTATCTCCAGGCCATCATCCTGGAAGCGGCCCTGACCTATCAACTGCCGGTCCCCTTAATTGAGGCGGTCATCAAGGTGGAGTCCAACGGAGTTCCCTGGGCCGTGTCCCCCAAGGGAGCCATGGGCCTGATGCAGCTCATGCCGGGCACCGCCGAGTTTTTGGGGGTGAAAGACCCCTTCTGCCCCCGGGAAAACGTCCTGGGAGGCTGCCGTTACTTAAGGCTGCTCCTCGACCTGTTCCAGGAGTCCGTGCCCCTGGCCGTGGCCGCCTATAACGCCGGCTACCAGCGGGTGATCAACTGCGGCTACCGGATCCCGGAAATCAGGGAGACCCAGGACTTCGTCACCCAGGTCCTGGAGCGGTGGCAGTTGGCGGTGGCGGAGGCCCCGCGGCCGACACTGTAGAATTAGTTTGCAATTGCGCAAGCCACCCAAAACACCCGCAGGGGCGCCAAGATAATTCAGGGGGCCTTGGATTAGCCAAGGCCCCCTGACCTTTTCTGTGGTTAATCTTCGCGCCCTCGGTGGTCAAATTCTTTAAGAGCCTGCGTGTTCTTTCTTGTACAGCGGCGACATGTGGCGCAGGTTTTGGACCACTCCCGGCATCAGTTCCAGGACCCGGTCGATGTCCGCCTCGGTGTTGTCCTTCCCCAGGGTGAAGACCAGGGTCCCCTGGGCGGTGGCGAAATCCAGGCCGGTGCCGATGAGCACGTGGGAGGCCCGCAGCGACCCGGAGGCGCAGGCCGACCGGGTGGCCACGACGATGCCTTCATCGTCCAGCATGAGCATCAGGCTTTCCCCCTCCACGTATTCCACGGACACGGAGAGCAGATGAGGCAGGCACTGGGTGGGATGGCCGTTGACGCGGATTTCCGGGACGCGCGCCAACAGACCCTGGGCCAGGCGTTCCTTCAGAGCCCTCAGCCGGGGCAGGCGCTCCGGCATCTCCAGGGCGGCCATTTCCGCGGCCATGCCCATGCCCACGATGCCGATGAGGTTTTCGGAGCCGGCCCGGCGCTTGCCCTCCTGGACCCCGCCGTCCAGCAAGGGCCACACCGGGGTCCCTTTGCGGATATAGAGCGCTCCCACTCCCGGCGGCCCGTAAAACTGGTTGGCCGCCAGGCTCAGGAGATTCACCCCCAGTTCCTGGACGTCCACGGGGATGACCCCCACCGCGGCCACCGCGTCGCTGTGCATGATGACCTTGCGCCTCTGGGCGATCCGGGCGATGTCAGCCACGGCCTCCAGGGTGCCGATTTCGTTATTGGCCAGTTGGACGGAGATGAGGATGGTATCCGGGGTGATGGCCTTTTCCACCGCCGCGGGGTCCACCAGTCCGTAGTGGTCCACGTCCAGGGAGGTGACCTTGTAGTCCAGGAGTCTCAGGGTGCGCAGGGAGTTCAACACCGACTTGTGTTCGATGTTGGAGGTGATGATGTGGCGGCCCTTTTCCCTTAAACCGATGGCCACCCCTTTGATGGCGTGGTTGTTGCCTTCGGTTCCCCCGGAGTTAAAAACGATCTCCGGTGGCTGGGCGTTGATGAGCTTGGCTACTTGCCCCCGGGCTTTTTCCAGGGCCTGGGACGCCGGTTGCCCTATCTGGTGGTCGCTGGAGGGGTTGCCGAAAACGGTTTCCATGTGGTGGATCATCGCCTCTTTGACCTTGGGGTGAAGAGGCGTGCCGGCCAGATGGTCCAGAAAGACTAATCCCATGGCGAAGTCCTTATATCCGTGAAGGCTTAATGGTCGTGATCGTGGGACATTTCCTTGCCACAGAAGATGCAGAAGGGCGATTCTTCCTCCACCTGCTTCTCGCAGTAGGGACAGTAGCAGGCCAGGGCCCCCCGGCTGGCAATGTGTTCTTCCTTTCCGGTATCCAGGATTCTTACTTTTCCCGCCTTGCGGTCGTAGTAATCTTTAATGGCGGAGTGGAGGGCGTCGGCCCCCAGGTTGGAGCAGTGCAGCTTGTTGGGCGGCAGGCCCCCTAAAGCCACGGCCACGTCCTTGTTGCTGATTTTCATGGCTTCGTCCAGCGTCTTGCCCTTGGCCATCTCCGTGATCATGCTGGAGACGGCAATGGCCGCGCCGCAGCCGAAAGTCTTGAATTTGACGTCGGTTAGACGGTCGCCTTCGACCTTAATAAAAACATTCATCATATCCCCGCACACCGGGTTTCCCACCTCGCCGATGCCGTCGGCGTCGGCAATCTCTCCCACGTTGCGGGGATTCTTGAAATGGTCCAGGACGATATTGGAATAAACTTGAGCCATGCTTCCATCCTCATTTCTGCAAAATTTGAGTATAATTATAATTCGATGCACCGGCGGGGTCAAGAAAGACAGTGATAAGTAATCAATAATCAGTGTTCAGCGGATAGTTATTGATAACTATAGTTCATTTCCTAAAGGATAATGATAGATGATCGTCAACAGCGAATGGGCCACGGCAACTATGGCCCGTTTCTTGCCACGACGGCCGGCCAGGCGGCGGTACTGGGCCTGGAAGTAAGAGTTTTTCTTGCGGCTGGCGGCCCAGGCCGATTGAGACAGGGCCGAACGCAGCCAACGATTGCCTTTGGTGGTCTTGCCGCTCTTGCGTTTGCCGGCGCTTTCGTGGTTGCCGGGGCAGACACCCGCCCACGACGACAGGTGCTGCGCCGAAGGAAAGGTGTCCATGTCGGCGCCAATCTCCGCCACCACGTTTTGGGCGGACCGCTGATCAAATCCCGGCAGGGTCGCCACCTGGGCTATGGCCGGGGCGAAAGGGCGGCTCACCTCCTCGATGCGGCGGCTGAACTCCTCGATGCGACCCTCCAGGTATTCCAGGTGGTGCAGGAGTTCACCCAGCATAAACCGGTGGTGTTCCGTCACCTTCCCTTCCAGGGCCGGACGCAATTGGGGAATCTTGGACCGCAGTTGCCGCCGCGCCAGGTCCGCCATCTTCTCGGCGTCGGTCTCGCCCCGGATCAAGGCCCGGAGCATGTCCCGGCCGGAAGCCCCCAAGATATCGCTGGCCACCGAAGCCAGTTTGATGTTGGCGTCTTCCAGAATCTTCTGGATACGGTTGGCCGCCCGGTGCTTCTCGGCCACCAACTGGGAGCGGTGCCGGGTCAGGTCCCTGAACTCCCGCTGGGGGCGCTCCGGGATAAAGCTGCCTTGAAGCAGCCCGGCTTGCAGCAGTTGGGCCAGCCACTGGCAGTCTTTGACGTCGGTTTTGCGACCCGGAACGTGTTTAATCTGCCGGGCGTTGACCAGGACCAGCCTGAACCTGCCCTCCAGGATGTTGTAGACCGGTTTCCAGTAGGAGCCGGTGGATTCCAGGGCCACATGAGTGACGCCCGCCGCCGCCAACCAATCGGCCATTTCCAGGAGGGCCCGGGTCATGGTATCGAAGGTCCTGGTTTCCTGGTGGATGCTGCCGTTTTCCTCCAGGAGACGGATGCAGGCCGTGATGATGCGTTTATGCACGTCCAGGCCGCAACAACGTTGGTAGATCAGTTCCATGTCAAAACACTCGCTAAAGGAACTCAACGACGGCGGACATCGCAAACAAAACAGTCTGTTATGCGCGCTCCTCCTTCCCTGGAGGGCAACACTTTGGGGTGCGGGGCGACGTCCAGGTCAAGCTGTCCTGCGAGCTCTCGGCATCACAGAGTAACGACCTTCGTCCATCGTTGGTCATTACAAATTAGCAGAAAAACCTCCTCTTTTCATGCTTTGCGGGTGGGCCGCAGGACCATGAGGAGCTGTCTTGAAAAGTTCCGTAAACTGGGTGGCGCAGGCTGAAGCCTGCGGCTACAAAACTTTTCATGATTTACGGGTGGGCCAACGGCCCATGAGCACCTGCTACCCATTGAAAGGGGAATCGGGGGTTGCCGTCAAACCTGGGGGAAGTCCCGAGGTTTTAAAACCGGGTTCAGGATTTACAAGGTCAGGATCAGGGGCAAAATCATGGGCCGGCGCTCCAGGGCCTTGAAGAACAGCTTGCGCAGAGCCTTGCCCACCTGGGCCTGAATCTCCAGCCAGTCTTCCGTGGGATCGCTTAAAGCCCGCTCCACGATATCCCGGAAGATATGCCGGGCCTGCTCCAAGAGGGGGGCCTGCTCTTCTTCCAAGGTGAAACCCCGGGTCAGGATGTCGGGGTCGCTGGCGATCTTCCGGGCCTGGGGGTCCACCGCGGCCAGGGCGATGACCAGGCCGTCCGCGGCCAGGTGGCGTCGGTCCCGGAGCACGATGCGGGAGACGTCCCCCACCCCCTTGCCGTCCACGAAGACCCGGCCCACTTCCACCTGGCCATGGATGCGGGCGCCCTGGGCGTCGAAGCGGAACTGCCGGCCGTTTTGGGCCAGGAGCAGGCAGTCTTCGGGGATGCCCACTTCCCGGGCCAGCCGGGCGTGGCGGATGAGGTGGCGCATCTCTCCGTGTATGGGGATGAAGTACCGGGGCCGGGTGAGCGTCAAGAGCAGCTTCAGCTCTTCCTGGGAGGCGTGGCCGGAGACGTGGATGTCCGCCACTTCCTGGTACACCACTTCCGCCCCCAGGCGGTAGAGATTGTTGATGACGGTGGTGATGGCCCGCTCATTGCCGGGGATGAAGCGGGAGGACAGGATCACCAGGTCGTCTCGGCGGATATGGATCTGCTTGTGGGACTTCAGGGCGATGCGGGCCAGGGCGCTCAGCGGTTCCCCCTGGCTGCCGGTGGTGACGATAAGGGTCTCTTCGGAAGGGATGCGCTCCAGGTCTCCCACGGTGATTTCCATATCCGGCGGCGCCGCGAGATAACCCAATTCTTTGGCCAGGCGGGTGTTGATGATCATGGACTTGCCGTTGAACAGGACTTTCCGGCCATGGCGGGCGGCGATGTCCACAATTTGCTGGAGCCGGGAGATGTGGGAGGCAAAAACCGCCACGATAACCCGGCCCCGGGCTTCCCGCACCAGGTTTTCCAGGGTGACCCCTATTTGGCGCTCGCTCATGGTGTAGCCGGGCCGTTCCGCATTGGTGGAGTCGGACAGCAAGGCCAGCACCCCGGACTCGCCGTAGCGGGCGAAGCGGTTGAGGTCCATGGCGCTCCCGGTGACCGGGGTCTGATCGATTTTAAAATCCCCGGAGTGGACGAAGACTCCTTGGGGAGTCTGTAAGGCGAACCCCACTCCATCGACAATGGAATGGCAGACGCTGATGAATTCGAAGGAAAAAGGGCCCAGGGCCAGGCGCTCCCCCGGGCGGATCTCCCTTAAGTCAGCCCCTTCCAACAAGCCGTGCTCCCGGAGTTTTTCCCGCAGCAGGGCCAGGGTGAAGGGGGTGCCGTAAACGGGGACCGGGAATTCCTTGAGGAAAAAAGGGGCCGCGCCGATGTGGTCTTCGTGGCCGTGGGTGAGAAGGAGGGCCGCCAATTTGTCCCGGCGCTCCCGGAGGTAGGAAAAATCAGGGATGACGATGTCGATCCCCAGCATGTGGTCTTCAGGGAACATGAGGCCCGCGTCCACCACCACCAGAGTGTCCGGGGTCTCAAAGGTCATAAGATTGAGCCCGATCTCTCCCAGGCCTCCCAGAAAAGTAAGATCTATCCAGTTATCCATTAGTTTCAGTAGGGTGAGCCCGGCGCCCCATTAATAATTGGAAGCTCCCGGACCATGGGGAAAGTATGGGGCATAATGGGCTTCCAGCGCGGTCCGCACCGCAATCATGAGTTCGTCTTTATTAAGAAAATCTTTGGGGTGGATGGGAGGAGAAATGACCACCCGCACCGGTCCGGGCCGGATCTTGAAGGACCCCCGGGGCTGGATGAATCGGGTGCCGCTGACACTCACCGGCACAATGGGCTGTCCCGCCTTCTGAGCCATGATGAACACCCCTTTTTTAAAGGGCAGGAGTTCCGGGGTGGTGGCCCGGGTGCCTTCCGGGAAGATAATGGTGGAAAAGCCCCCCTTGATCTTTTCCGCCGCCTGGTTGAGGCTGCGGATGGCTTTTTGCAGGTCGCTCCGGTCCACGGGGATGGACCCCATGCGGCGGATGGACTGGCCGAAGATGGGAATTTTAAACAAGGACTCTTTAGCCACCCACACAATTTTGCCCGGCATCAGGGAGATGAGCGCATAGATATCGAAGTTGCTCCGGTGGTTGGCGGCAAAAACGTAAGCCTGGCCCGGCTGGAGGTGCTCCAGGCCTTCCACCTGCAACGGGATTCGGCCGACCCACAGGAGCAGCCACCCCCAGGTTCGGGCTATCCAATTGGTGCTCTTGCCGCTGTGGTCCACAAAGGTGCTCAGTATAGTCAGGCTGGCCATGATAATGGTGATAGGCACGAGCCAGAAGTGAAACCATAATCCCCAGGCCAGGGACAGAGGCCGCGGTTGTCGAGACATAATTAATAATTACCTGTAAAACCGGCAAGCGTCAACTGCTAGGGAGGAGTCCATGGAGGACGCATCCTCCATTATGAAAACATCAAAAGCCGGGCAGCATGAAAACATCAAAAGCCGGGCAGGTGGCCCTGTCCCGGCTTTACGGTTCTCGGAAGCCGACTCGTCAGATTATTATTTTGGCTTCTCAGGCTTCTCTGCCTTTTCTTTTCAGCTTCGGGCTTTTCGGGCTTTTCGGGCTTTTGGATCTCAGGTCTTTCCGGTTTCTCTTTTTCCGGTTTTTCCTTGGCCGCGAAGCCCGTGGCCACCAGTAAGCCGTCCCCACATCCTGGCAGCCCTTTGCCCCCTCACCCTTTTCCCTTTCCTATTTTCGCCAATATTTCCCATGAAATTTGTAGAATAGTTTTTTGGCTATATCAAGTTATTTTGTCTATTAAGCCTCTTGCGAAAGTCATGGTCAAAAGCAGAATCAACGATATTAGAATCAACGATATTGGGGCGGTCCCCCCCCTCGAGGGGGGAGGGTTAGGGTGGGGGTGGCAAAAATAATTTGTATTATCCCGTAGTTATAAACGGCTTCACCCCCCTCCCCCCGTGGGGATGGGGAATAGAAGCCGGAACCGCTTTTGCCAAATTTTTGCAAGAGCCTCTATTAATAAACGAAATACCTAGTCTTGCAATGGGAAGAAATCCCGGTCCCTGGAAATATTGCCCAAAGCGAATTAATGGATGAAAGCTGGACGTCCCTTCCTGACTTTTAACCGGGTTCTGTTATAATCCTTGCAAGCATAACTGATACGGCAGCGCTATCTCATGTCTATCCCCAAGATCCATTCCGCCGAATTTTGCCTGAGCGTCCTCCAGGCCGGCCAACTGCCCCGGGACGGCCTGCCGGAGGTGGCCTTTCTGGGCCGGTCCAACGTGGGGAAGTCCTCCCTAATCAATGCGTTGCTGGGCCGGCGCAAGCTGGTGCGCACCAGCGCCACTCCGGGCTGCACCCGGTGTTTGAATTTTTTCCTGATCAACGGCCTCTGGTATTTCGTGGACCTGCCGGGTTATGGCTACGCCAAGGCGCCGGCGGAAGTCAAGGCCGCTTGGGGGCGCCTCCTGCAGCAATACCTGGAGGAACGGGAGAGTCTGGTGGGGGTGGTGTTTATCCAGGACGGCCGGCGCCAGCCCGGACCCGAGGAGCGTTTCCTCTGGGAAAAATTGAAGGAAAAAGGGCGAACGGCCATACCGGTCCTGACCAAGGCGGATAAGTTAAAGAAAGGGGAACGGAGCCGCCGCCTTAAGGAAATTGCCGCGGCCCTGACGCCTCATGGCCCGGCGATGGAAGATTTCCTGTGGTGCTCCGCGGCTACTCATGAAGGCCGGGCCAAACTCTGGGCCCGCCTGCTGCAATGCCTGGGGGGCTCAAACCAATCCCCCCCAGTCCCCCGTGATCAGCAATCCTTCGCTGTTGCCACCAGGGATTGAGTAGTAGAAAGGGAGGCCGGAGAGTTAGCCAAAAATTAGAAAACACCCTACATGGCGCATAAAAAGGGGCCAAGCCGGACGGCTTGGCCCCGTGCATATTGCCGGCCTTGCGGCCCTTATCTCTTATACCATTTTCTCTTTCAAGTGCAACAAACTTAATCTGTAACTTATTGATAATCCGTAATTATCTTTACCGAAAACCGAAGACCGAAAACCATATTAGTAGGGCCGGGTGAAGGCCCAAACATTATTGGTAACATAGTAACAATATGGCGGGGGAGCGGTCCCGGTAATTCCCCCCAGGACAAAAATTTTATTTCGCCATTGGCCCACTCCCGGAGTATAACTGCCAATCCAGGTATTGACATAAGGACCGACATAACGCGCGATGGATGGCATCCAATAACCCGCCGCGGGTTTAAACCACTCCCCGTCATCATAGGCGTCATATCTTGTGGTATTGGGCAAGGGGGCCGCTACGGTTCCATGGAGACAGAATATCTTGGTCAAGTAATTGACCGCCCCGGCGCCGGCCCGGGCCCTGACCAGGTGGGGTTTGGTCAGCCATAGATCGGTGGCCGGGTTATATTCCTGCACGGTCACTTGTTGGTTCCCAAAAGCATTTTTCGAGAAACCGCCCATCACCCAGATTTTGTTCAGGCTGTTGGGAGTAACGGCTGCATAGGCGGCGGCCTGCAACATCGAAGCCTTGGTCTCCCAAGTGCCGATGGCGGGATCAAATACATAAGTGGTATTCAGGGCTGGGGCCACAAGTGAAGTCTTATCCAGCCCGCCAAAAACATAGAGCTTGCCGTTCAAGCTGGCCACCGCGGCTTGCATTATCGGTTTGGGCAACGGGGGTCCCACGGACCAGGTCATGGTGGTGGTATCCAGAATCTGGAGTTTATCCACGATGCCGTTATAGCTCAAACCGCCCACCACGTAGACCAGGTTGCCTATGGCCGCGGCCCCGGCGTTGCTCACCGGCACGGGCATCATCCACCTGGAATCGATAATGGTGCGATGGTTAAAAAAGGAATACTTTTCCACGTGTCCGGTCAGACCATAGATACAGTCGCCGCCGATCACGTAGAAATTCGACCCGACTTGGGCGCCGGCCGCGAAGCCCCGGGGCAGGATCAGGTGACCCACCACGGTTTCCATACTTGTATTGGCAAAAGAGGCGCCCCGGGAGAGGCCATTGGTATTGCTTACAATTAACCGGGCAACTCCCTGGGGAATCACCGTGGCCGGCGGAATCGTGACCTTAATCCGGTCAAAATCGGCTCCTTGGGTCCAACTCACGAGGTTGGCCGCGGGGAAAGCCTTTCCCTGAAATTTCACGGAGCCGGTAGCCTGGGGGCCAAAGTTAATGCCGGTAATGGTAATGGTATCGCCAACCTGCGCCTGGCTGGGAGTAACTGAGAAAATGGCCGGGGCGCCCACCAGGCCGGGATTGAGGGACTTGTTCAGGTTGAGCCGGCCTTCGGTGAGGCAAATGGCCCGAAAATCCTTGGCCAGGCCGTTGTCCACGCCATTCAGGAGCATGCCCTTGACTTGCTTCCAGTCGAGGGTGGGATATTGGCTCCACACCAGCGCCGCAGCTCCGGCCACGTAGGCCGCGGCCATGGAAGTGCCGGTGAAAAGCCGGTAGGCGTTCTCATGATCGGCGGCGGTTCCTTTCATATAGGTGGAGAGAATGTTTTTGCCCGGGGCGAACAAGTCAACCGCGGCAATCCCGTAATTGCTGCCCTTATTGAAGTAGTCCACATAGCCGAGCCTGCGGTCGGTGTTGTCCGAAGCGCCTACGCTGATGATGTTGGGCAAGTCATAGGAGCCAGGATAAAAAGGAAAAATATCATTATCGCTGTCGTCGTTACCCCCGGCGCACACCACCAGCACTCCCGCGTCTTGGGCAATCCGGATGGCGTCATAAAAGCCGTTGGAATAAGTCGACGGGGTCTGTTTCGCGGCCAGGACCATCACCAGGCGGTCGATGGGATAATCAGGATCGGCCTTTTTGACCAGGGCGTAATTGATGCAGGTGATGGCGCCTTCCACGGTTCCGGACCCGTATTGGTTTAAGGCCTTGAGGGCCATGATTTTGGCGCTCCAGTTAACGCCGGAGATCCCTACATTGTTATTGCCGCCCCCTCCGATCACCCCGGCCAACCCGGTGCCGTGACCGTTATTATCCATGGGCTCGACATTGCTGGGGGTAACCGAAACATTTACCCCATAGATGTCATCCAGCCAGTTATTGGAATCGTCATCGACTCCGGGGGTTCCGGCGGCCTCTTTGGGATTGGTCCACATATTAGTTTGTAATTCAGGGTGGTTGTAATCCACCCCGGTATCGATCACCGCCACCACGGTTTTGGAACCATCCGTGCCGTAAGCCCCCCAAGCCTCCGGGGCATCGATGTCGGCGTCCACCTTCGTATTATTCAGCGCCCACTGTTGAGCAAACTTGGGATCATTGGGAAGAGTGGCTTGGGCCTCAATCAGATAATTAGGCTCGGCATATTCCACTGCGCCGCTGCGGTGCAAAGCCTCAATGGTCTGGCCCACCGAAGTCGCCTTGGGGAGTTTTACTTTAAGCAGCCCCAGGTGCGGGTGGGCGCGGACTACCTTCCCCTGCACCTGTTGCAAGGCCATCCGGGCTTTGGCGGGCAGGGCCGCGGCATAGTCCGCGGCCTGGGCGCCGGTGAGAGCGCGGAAGTGCTCCTTGCCGGGCAGATCTGTGACCGGAGCGGGGGAGTTTTTAAACTTTACCAAAAGCTCATCCGGGGCAAATTTGTGCCCTTTCGTTTCCGCCAGTTTATGAGTAACCAGATCATCAACCTGGGCCAGGGCCAAGTTATGAGAGCCCAGTAATGCCAGAGACAGAACGGACAAGCAAAAAGCTAATAAACATTTTCTCCCCATGGGTTCCTCCTTGTTGGCCTTAACCCTGCAAGTGGTCTTATTGTTTGTTAAAGAAAAGCAAGATTCAATTAGGGGACTCCGGCTTTTGGGCTTCGGAATTCCCGAAAATGAAACGGGGAACCCCTGAAAACTTAAGGGAGGAATGTCTTATGGGAGCTGGAAATCTTAGAAGTTGAAGAGCTGCGGGGAAACCCGATTTCGCGGGGGCCGGTTGAGAAAAATGAGACTCTCAACCTCTTTTGGCACCAGGCCTGCTTCAGCTTCTGCTGAAAAAAATGAAATCCTTTTTAATTTAATAATAATTTTTTGTAACTTTCTTCTATTAGGAAACGACATTAAGGATAAGATCCCCTGGCGCCAGCGGATAATCGTTCCACCGCTGAATATTTTGGGAAGGTTCTTATTAATGACAATGGCCCAAATTAAGAGGTTATCATGAAAATTAAGGTTATGGTTGTCGATGATCACCAGATCACCAGAGAAGGAATTCACAGCTTGCTGGAACGAGAAAATGACATGGAATTTATAGCGGCGGCTGAGGATGGGCGGTCGGCGGTGAGGCTGGCAAAGGAATTAAAACCGGACGTAATTATCATGGATATATGCATGCCCGAGATGAACGGTATTGTCGCCACGAGCCTTATCCGTTCCGAGTTCCCCAACATTAAGGTGATTGCCCTTTCGGATCTCTCCGATAAGCGACATGTCCTGAAAATGCTTAAGGCAGGAGCGTCGGGCTACCTGCTTAAATTTTGTTCGTTTAAAGAGTTGGCCCAGGCAATCCGCACGGTGTTGACCAATAAAGCTTACCTCTGCCAGGAAGTGACTGATATCATGGTGGCAGACTATAGCGGTCCTTCCCTAATTTCGGATTCAACTGTTTCTCCTCACTTATCTCATCGGGAATCGGAGGTGCTGCAACTAATCGCCGAAGGGAAAACTACGGCTCAAATTGCCGATAGCTTGTACCTGAGCGTAAAAACTATCGAAACCTATCGGGGAAATATCATGCAGAAATTAAATATTAAGAATATAGCCGGGCTTACCAAATTTGCCGTTAGGGAGGGGTTGACACCTGCCTGAAACAATGCAATATATAGGAATAATCCGGAATCCGGCTCTTGCTTGGAGAGGAGAGTGCTTGGCACTGTTACGCCCCTTTATAATAAAGTCGGGGCATAATCTTTCTTTCCCACTCGTCAAAATGAACGTCGGCGATCAAGTTTCTGATGATGCCTCGGTCATTGGTGATATCCTCTCGGGAAACATTAATTCCTTTGAAATCCTGATAGATAGATACCAAGACCATGTGGCGCGAATTGTCGGGAACCATGTCCCCAGAGACAGCTGGGCGGAAGTTGCCCACGACACCTTTATCCAGGCTTATCAATCGTTAAAGAGTTTTAAAGGAACCAGTCCGTTTAAACACTGGCTTTCTAAAATAGCTGTAAGATGTTGTCATGATTTTTGGCGGGATTATTATAAACGAAACAAACAGCTGGCTTGTCCACTCCCTGACGATTGTTCCGGCTTGGTCTCCCATCTTTTGTTAGACCAATCTTTGGAACAGGAAAAAGATAGGATAGAGGCCAGGGATTTGCTCCAATGGGCCTTGGGCCAACTGTCCGCGGCAGAAAGGACGGTTCTGACCATGACCTACCTGAATGAATATTCGTTGGCCGAGTCGGCGAAACTCTTGGGTTGGAGTATTGCCCGGGTAAAGATTCAGGCATACCGGGCCCGGAGGAAGCTTCGGAAGATTCTTTCCACAATTCTACCCCCAGACAAGGGCACGGCATGAAAATATCCAAAAAACAGGTCGATAAGATAGAAGAAGCCCTGATTTCAGCTTACCGAAGACGGGAGGATGTCCAGTTTCCGTCGGAATGGCGGCAAGAATTGATGCGGGAGATACGCGTCCAGGCTCGCCCAGTTCCTGCCTCAATGGCGCCCAGAAGAATCCTTGCTTGGGCCGCAGCCGCGATGGCCGTAATTTTGGGATGGCTGGTCCTGACAAATATAGATCGGCATGACCCCTGGATTAATATTAACCCTGTAATAATATTCATGGATTCTCGCGCTGATGTCTGGCTGGAAGCCGGAGATACAGATAGTGGACTGAGGCACCTTAAGGTAACCCTTATCCAGGAAGGACAGGAAATAGAGGTGTTGTCCCATGAAGTTAAGCAGCCGGGGAGATTTTTGGGAATAATAGGTTCCACCAAAAAAAAGGTGGAGATTACCGTGGTGCTGGACGCCGAGACCCTGCAACTGAAAACCGGCCCCGCCAAGATTTTGATCGCGGCTCGGGACTTGGCTTGGAGAAACAATTTTCAAGGACGGCTTACCACCCTCGAAAAAGATATTTTTGTCGATCTCAATCCTTCCTTCTGAAGTGACCAGAAAACCGGCCTGACCGCTTCTTTAAAAAAAACCGACCAGGACTTTAATTATCTTTGCCAGACTGTCCAATGGCAAAACACGCCGGGTCTGCGCAACTTTCAAAAGTTGAGTTATCATTTCAATAAGTTAATTAAGGATAATGTCTTCCAGGCGTCGCTTGGGCACGTGGTGGACTCCCTGGGCGTCCCGCCAGTACTTGATGTCGCCTCCCGGGCCGACTTCTTCAATTACCACCTCTTCCCGGGGCCGGCCCAGGGCCAGGACTAGTAGGATGTCGTATTTTCCCGGGATGGCAAGCAGTTCCCGCAGACGGTCCCGCTGGATGGAGCCGATCATGCAGCCCCCCAGGCCCTTTTCCCGGGCGCCCAGGAGGATGCTCTGGGCCGCGATGCCGTGGTCCACGCCGAAATCCTGGGCAATTCCCTGGTCCCCCAGGATAACGATATAAGCCGCGGGCCTCTCCCCCAACTCCCATAAGCGCTAACTTAAGGATCATTTGAAAATTGACAGGGTTTCCAAAATATCTAATTGTAACAATCTCTTGCGTGGCGGTTCCCTTAAATCCATCGAGATTTGACGCCAATTTTTCCAACAATGGT
>VGSO01000027.1 GCA_016874945.1 Deltaproteobacteria bacterium | reverse complement strand
ATGGCAGAATATCACCTTATATGTCAAGAAATATCTTTGTAAAAAGCGCTATCTTTTCGGCACCGCATTTTTCCATTTGCCATATGCCGATGTAATAATATCAACCACTTACGCTGGAAAATCGGCGATTACTGTAGAACTTGGGAAAGACGCAAAGGGCGCAGAGTTAAGGCGGGAGGCGCGGCGCTTTACCGCCCTACGGCCCTTGATGGTGGGGGACGGCGATGAGATGGATATGGTTGGTCATCAGGCAACAGGCCCAGACTTCCAGCCCATACTTGTTGGCATATTCGGTCAGCCAGGCAAGATATTGCCGCCGGTCCCCGGCTGCAAAGAAAACGTCCTGACGGTAATTACCCCGCTGGGTGACATGATGGGGCGCCCGGGGGAAAACGACCCTGGCTTGGCGGCCCATGATGGCGGCAACCTATCAAAAAGAGCCGTTCCTGCCAAGAAAATTAGTGTCTGTCCCTATTTTTTGGTGTATGCCATCTATTTGTATTTATTGCCAATTTTGATTTCATATTAACTTGCTGAAATTATATTTAATTTCTCAAGAATGATGATTCGGCTATCCTTTTAAGTTCTTTCAGTTTATAAATGATTGAACCTTCCACCCTGTTATGCTATATAGAGTCAACCCGGGGGGGTATTAGAAATGCCCAGAAACATCCTATTGGTTGAACCTGGTTACCCAACCAAATTTCCGCCCCTCGGCCTGATGAAAATATCAACCTATCATAAGGCCCTTGGGGACACCGTCAAATTTGTAAAAGGATATAATGCTGAATTAGCTTTCGATTTCTGGGACAGAATCTACATATCAACGCTTTTTACATACCACTGGAAAGTTACGATTGATGATATTTTGTCGTATAAGCACCTACTACACGGCGACATATCCCGCATGTTTATAGGCGGGATTTTGGCCAGCTTAATGCCTGATAAGTTATGGCGTGCAACAGGGATAAAACCCATAACAGGAGTTTTGAATAGGGCGGGGATTTTAAGTGATGAGAATGACTATATAATCGAGGACATGATTCCAGATTATAAATTATTTAATGGAACAACAGCAAAGTATACGCTACTTGACAGTTATTTTGGTTATTCCACAAGGGGATGCATCCATAAATGCGATTTTTGCGGGGTCCCGATATTAGAGCCGTCTTTTGTGGAATACAAAGATCTCAAACCCTACATTAAAAAAATTGATGATCGGTTTGGGGTTAAACAGCATTTGGTTCTATTTGACAATAATATCTTAGCATCAAAACATTTTAATCAAATAATTAAAGATATCATTGATCTTGGGTTCCAAAAAGGAGCCAAGCTCAACGACCGGCTTCGTCATGTGGATTTTAACCAAGGGACTGATGCCCGTTTAATAAAAGAATGGCATTTTAAATTGTTGTCCCAGATAGCAATAAGCCCCTTGAGAATTGCATTTGACCACGTGCGTCTGGAAAAAATATACGTCGATAAAATCCGTCTGGCTGCCAAGTACGGGATTAAGAGTCTTTCCAATTATATTTTGTATAATTTCAAAGACACGCCAGACGATCTTTGGAACAGACTTAAAATTAATATTGATCTGAATCGAAAATACGGATTAAAGATTTACTCATTCCCCATGAAATACATTCCAATAAATGCCAAGGATAGAAGTTTTATAGATGAGCCAAGATGGAATTGGTATTTTATTCGGAGTGTTCAAAGAATTATGAACGTCACCAAGGGAGTTGTGATGCCAGGTGAAGATTTTTTTTACCGGGCATATGGGGAGAGTTTGGAAGAATTTATGAAAATTCTTTATATGCCTGAGGAAATACTGATGAAACGGGGTAGAACCCCAGGGACTGAGGAAATAACCTGGTTCAATAAGTTTAACAAATTGACCGCGAATGAAAGGAATGAGCTTCTTGCTATTCTTTGTGAGAACAGGACCAGAGATAAATTCAAGGAAGCGGTAGCCCAAACCAAGAACACAAAGTTGAAGAATCTATTGGAGATGTATCTTCCTAAAACACAAGAGAACTGCACCGCGGCGCTCTTTCCATAACTTGTCGGGAGGTCATTCCATGGTGGAACAAGGTAACAGGCAGCCTTCATTCAAAGCCGGGATATACCTGCTTGAGAACCTAACTTCGGGCATGTACACCGACCCGTTCGCGATATTGCGGGAATATATCCAAAACGGGGTGGATTCAATCGACTTGAGCGCCCAGAAAGGGCCGGTTGACCAACTGGAAATCAAGATAGAACTTGACCCTGGCGAGCGGCGGATTTTGATCCGGGATAACGGCCAAGGTATTCCAGCCGCTTTTGCCCAGGAAGTTTTAAGCAGCATAGGTAGCAGCAATAAAACCGCCCCAAATCTAAGAGGCTTCCGGGGAATTGGCCGCTTAGGAGGAATTGCTTTTAGTGACAAGGCGGTCTTTAAAACAAAAGCCGAGGGCGAACGTGTTGAATCGGTCCAGGAATGGGATTGTAAAAGCTTAAGAGAATTGTTGGCTGAATCAAAAAATAGAGCCTTGACCTTTAATCGAGTATTTCAAAAGATCACGTCCTTCTCACAAAATAAATGTAAGAGGTCTCTGGAAAGTTATTTTGAGGTAACACTATATGGCATTTCAAGTTTCAGGAATTATATATTCGATATTACTCGTGCCAAGCGCTACTTAAGCCAAGTCGCCCCAGTGCCTTTCCATCCAAATCATTTTTCCTACGCTCAAGAGATCGACAGTTATCTGGAGCGGAATCTCAGACACTACCGAAAATACAACATTATATTAAACGAGGAAAGAATATTTAAGCCTTATAATGATAAAATTAAGATCACTAAAGGTGGGTCTGACAGGTTAACCGGTATTAGATTTTTTTATCTTCGTGACGGAAGAGAAGAGTTGATGGCTTGCGGTTGGCATGGGGAACGGGAGGAACTTCTGGGCTCCATCATCAAGGGGGACAATTCTTCAGGGATAAGGGTCCGTGCGGGCAACATCATGATCGGTGATGACCACTTGCTTGATAGCTGTTTTCGGGAGCCGAGATTCAACAGCTATGCTCTGGGGGAGATTCACATCGAATATGACGGATTAATCCCAAATAGTCGAAGGGACGACTTTGTTGATAATAAAAGCAAAAATATGTTTTATAACGCTGTGGAAAGAGAGATTGGGCTTCCTATTTCAAAAGAGATAAGGCTCAGGTCCCGGACCAAATCCGAATCCCGAATTCAAATATCGCCGGCCATAAAAGAAGAAGAAAGAAGGGACAAGGCCACTCTGCCTGTATTGGAATCAGAACCCACAAAAGAGGCAACCCCACTACAGGCAATCAAGAAGCAGCCGGACAATGTTTTTACTGAGATTATGAGAACTTGTAAAGACTGTCCTAAACTGACAGAAATCATCGAAGGAATTTGTAATTTATCTAAAAAATCCAAAAGTGTATTGAAAGTGAATTAGTCGAGATTAATCTATTTTATCAATAATATTTCTATGAATCTCTCGCACAAATTTAACATCATTTTCCTCTAATGGCCATTTTGAGGCATGATGGGTTATTTGTCTTATTTTGTTTAATTTACTAATCCATTCTAGTTTCTTATCGACCCCGCCCTCTTTTGTAAGAGCAAAATATTGTTCCAAATTTAAGTCCTTCCAATTCTTTTTAAAAATACTTGAGTAATCGATTAAGTATAAATATTGTTCAGGCTCCTTCAGACCTTTGTCTAATTCATGCCTCTCGGCGCACCCTTTCCTGACCGATTCAGGAATACCTTCATACCACCACTCTTTATCTTTTTTATAATGTTCTTTTAATTTAATAGTAATGAAATTGAACATCTTTTTTTCAATCTCATCTATCAGATTCTTCGCTTCTTTAGTGCCCTCTTCATCAAGTTCGGCTAAATATTTTTTAAGTTTTGTGGGGTGGAATTCCTCATATTTCCTAAAAATGATTGTTAACATTCTATTAATGTTTCTCCTAACTCCCTTTAAGGCAGTCTGGTCTCTAAAAATAGAAATGTCCTCTTTCTTATAATTTTTAAAGGCCTCTATGATAGGTAAGGTATATTTAGACATACTCTCATAAAGATCTTCTGGCTTTGAAGAGTGGCTTTCCCAACTATACTCATATTCAATATGATCAAATATTTCACTTAGAACCCCCAATAAAGCTCTGACGCCGTTGTTTGTGCATAAAAACCCTCCAGTAGCATCTCCTAAAGCCCAATGTTCTGGCAAATTATTTTTTACCAAAGGGCAAATAATATTCCAAGATGCTTATGGCTTTTTCTAAGGTAACATGCAAATCTGCAGAATAAGAAGCTGTGAATGGCCCTGGGCCAACACCAGATTTCTTTTCTTCCCCAAAAAACTTATTTTCTTTAAGGCCATCTACAAAAGATGTAAGAGTCAAGCACCTAAATTTAGTCTTATGGCGATTGGTTGTTATGATCCTATCATATACTGGAGATGAAACAGATGAATTTAATGTCATAACAGTTCTGGCACATAAGCCTTCAATTTTTTCTGAAAATTTTTCAGAATCCCATTTTAAGTTAGAATATATTTCATTTAATAAACTTCTCTTTACCTTTACTTGTTCGCTATTAATGTCAACAAATAACTGCGCTTCAGAGATTTCCGGTAGGTTTATGTAAGCCAGGACTGGAAATACTGTTTTATCTTCGCTATCTTTCTGTGCTCTATTACTGTAAGCATATCCATATAATCTATGCTGGCCATCTATAATCCAGGCTGATGCATAAGTAGATGGTAATGTTAATTGACCGAAGGATGATTCACCAATATTCTCTGTCTTATGAAATTCAACCCCTTTTTTTGATTTAATATTTATAACAATATTAGTAGGAAATTGTCCCCCACTATCTATATATTTCCCAATTTTTTTGAGACGGTTTGGTTCTAGCATTCGCTGATAAGAATCAAAATCCTCAGGACTTGTACCTTTTTTATGGCTAATATATGCAATTTTTAGCAAATCATACGGTTTGATTAAAAAATTATAAAAAGTCTTACCTCCCATTTTTCCCATAGTAGCTGGCACTGTTAAATTAAGTCCAGGGATTTCTGCATTTTTAAAAATATATGCAAGCAGTTGATATTTGGCCGACAAACGAATATGGTTGGTTAATTTCCTAAAATAATCAATCTGGTCATCTTTTAAGATAAAAATATTTTCTTGATCACATTTGATTAAATCGCTTTGTAACCACTCGATGTTTCTTGTTGCAATTCCCCATTTCATTTTTAGCTTAGGGCCTGATATATAATAAGTCTTAATTACATCAAAGGCATATTTTCTTACATTGTCAATTTTCTCTATTAGCTCTGATAATGGCTTCTTCTTTCTTTCTTCACATGCAGTACACTCTATAAAAATAACTGTCTCATCGCCCTTCGCAAATATATCAATCTGTCTATCTGGAATGCCCTCCCCAACAGGGATTTTAAATAATCTATCCCTACTTAATTCTTTAAAACCCATATCAGCCAAAATACACCAGACTTCATCTTCGAGTTTTTCATCAAATGATTTGTCCTTTGCCAATCTAATTGAACGTTTTCCTTTCCTTAAAATCCTCCATCCATCTTCTTCCTCAAGGGCTGCTTTTTTTTCGGCAAGCTCTAAGGTGCTCGCAGTTACAGTTTTTTCAATATATTCTTTTCTTCTGTTCTTTAAAATGGAGAGTATATCCTTTTGCAAAGTAACTAGATTACTTAAAACTTCAGACATAAAGGCGTCCATATTAAGTAATTAGGGACAGACACTATTTTTCAATTACCCCTCTGCGTGACATGATGGGGCGCCTGGGATAAAACGACCCTAAATTAGGGACAGACACCTTTTTCGAGCTATTATATTAAACTTTTCTAAAAAACCGCATAGCAAAATTAGAATTTTTTGTCAACAAAAAAACCCGCCTCTGTTCCGGGGGCGGGGTTGGGGCGATAAATCAATTCCGGCGGCGTCCTACTCTTCCATACAGTCACCCGCATAGTACCATCGGCCCTTCAGGGCTTAACGAGCGAGTTCGGGATGGGATCGGGTGTGCCTCCCGAAGCCATGGCCTTTAAAAGATGATCACGGCTTGCGGTAAGCCTTGCTGCGGTGCTGGATAGCCGTGATAAAAACTATCCGGCCTTCTTCAACTATCCGGTACATTATTCTCCAATCGCCGACTTTGGCATAACGCCGCTCAGGATTCATCTTGACTTCGTTCGATATTCTCTTATCCAAAGGGTTTTCCGCCAACTGATCTAATCGAGCTTCTTGCAAAACTTACGGACAGTATTACGATTTCCGAAAAATCATGGTGCGCGGTGCGCACCCTACAGAATCCTCCGATGTTCTGGTCCCCGCGTAGGGTGCGCACCGCGCACCATGAAAGAGGTTGGAATCTTGCAGAGCGTTTTCAAAACCGCCGCCCTTTCCTAAGACAAAAGGAGAATTTTGCAAGACCCTCAATCGTAAAAGAATTCTTTCGGCGGTAGCATGGTCCAACCGGTCCAATGCCTTTTCCGCCCGGTGGTGCAATTGAACCTTATAGGTCACAGGCCCCGCCGGTTTTTATATTCATCCAATGGAACGAATTGCGACATATCCCCCTGGCGGATGGCTTCTTCGGCTACCTCAATCTCTGACAAATCTTCGGGGGAAAAATACTCCTCCTCTTGTTCATAAAGGATATCAATAAACCGCTGCAATAGATCCGCATTAGGACCCTGGGTGATTGCCTCGATTTTGGCCAGCAGATCCTGATTTACTGAAGTTTCCATGGGGCCTATCCCCCTAATTTCCTCAATGAAATTCTATCCATAAGTTTAGGTCACAGGCCCCGGGCCCTTTCATACTCTTCCAGGCTGACGTGCTCTCCCCGGCGAATTTCCTCTTCCCCCCTCTCGATTTCCGCCAAGTCTTCGGCGGAGAAATATTCTTCTTCCTGGTTATAAAGGAGGTCCACCAGGCGCCGGAAGAGGTCGGCGTTGGGACCCTGGGCGATGGCCTCGATTTTGGCCAGCAAATCCTGGGTCAGCGACATGCCCATGGGGAGAATCTCCCTAAATTACAGAAGGTTAATTTATCAATACCTTATGGTTAAGCTGGAAGGCTGTCAAGCATAAAAAAACCCCGCCTCCGTTTTGGGGGCGGGGTTGGGGCGATAAATCAACTCCGGCGGCGTCCTATCTTGCCACACCGGCAGGGTGCAGTATGGTCGGCGCTCTCCGGCTTAACGAGCGAGTTCAACGATGGGTGGCCCGTGGAAATGGCGGCGACATGGCAAGTGTCTGTCCCTAATGTCTCCGGCGCCGACCGCGGCAAGGCAAAAAGTCCCGCATATAATTATCGTTACGTAGCTTTTTCCATATATAATCTGTTCCAGAGAACGCTCTTTTGACCATGTTTATTTTTCGTGAATGACACCCGGGGGCGGGTGTCCTCCATAAACTTTTCCCGGACAGGATCGACGACCATGATCCCCATCCTTGCCGTGCTGTTGGTATTCCTCCTGGGGGCCGGACCCGCGCCGGCCCGAGCCGCTGCACCCAAAGCCGCCCAGGCCCGTGCCGCCCGCCCGGACGCGGCCCTGGAGGAACTCATCCGACAGGGCGACCGCCGGTTCAACGCCGGCGACTACGGGGGCGCCCTGGAGGATTATCGCAAGGCCCTCCTCCAGGCCCAGGAGCGCCGCCTCGCCCTGGAGGCGTGCGAACTGCAGAACAATATGGCGGCAGTCTATATGGCCCAGGGAGATCTGGAGAACTTCCGCCGGGCCTTCGCGCAGGCCCGGGACTGCAAGTGGGCTTTAGAAAAGACCAGGGTGGCGCAGGTCGCCCGGCCCACCTCGGGCAACCTGCTGATCAACGGCGGCTTCGAAGACGGTCTGATCCATCCCTGGGGCACGGGCCACTATGAGACCGAGCAAGGCAAAAGCCGCTTCGGCATCTGGTGGAACAGCATGAACGCCCGGGCCTTCATGAAGCTCGACACCGACCGGCGCCACTCCGGGCAGCGGTCCCTACGTGTCACCAACTATTCGCCCCCCCAGGCCCACGTCTTTACCACCACCTCCCAGCGCCTCACGGGCCTCAAGCCCAACACGGTCTATCGCCTTTCCCTGTACGCCAAAGCGGAGAACTTAAAAGGGGGGGCAACCTTCAGAGTAGACGCGGCCTGGACCAAACTGGTGCTGGCGCTGCCCCCCGGCGCCTACGGCTGGACGCATTTCACCGGGGCCGTCAACATCGGCCACAACGATTATATCGATTTGCGACTCATCCTGGAGAATACCGGCACCGTCTGGATAGATGACCTGGTGCTGGAGGAGGAAAAAGACCCCACCGGCCTTCCGGCGCAGCTGCAAAAGGCGGAAAGCCTATACGACCGGGCCCGGTTCCGGGAGGCCCTGGACCGGTGCCGGGAGTTGGCCCGCACCCAGGCCGCCAATAAGGGGGTCCTGATGCAGGTGCGGCACCTCATGGGCCGCATCCACCTCTCTTTGGGCCAATATGACGAGGCCCGGGGCCATTTCCAGTGGCTGGCCGAGTCCGGGTTCCGCCAGGCCCCCATCGCCTTGGGGGACCTCTATTACCAGTTGGGGGAGTTTGACCGGGCCGACCGGGAGTATAGCCAGGCCCTGGAGCTGTTCAAGGGGGACCAGGGCACGTTCAGCCGCATTCAGGAGAAGCTGGCGGCCAGCCTCCTGGCCCAGGGGAAGCTGGACCAGGCCCTGAAGGCCCAGCGCGCCTCGCTGCATGTCCAGCGCCATATCGGCGACCTGCACGGCCAGGCCCTGGCCCTGAACACCACCGGCCTGCTGTTTTTGCAGAAACAGGACTACGGCCAGGCCCTGGAGCCCCTGGCCAACGCGGTGAAGCTGGCCCGGCAGGTCCAGGACCCCCGCCTGCTGGCCGCGGCCCTCATCAACCGGGGAGAGGCCCTGTTCCGGCTGGGACGCCTGAAGGAGGCGCTCCCCCCGGCCGAGGAGGGGCAGCGGCTGGCCCACAGCATGGGCGACCCCCGCACGCGTCTTCAGGCCCTGTATCTGAGGGGCCGCATCTTCCGGCAACAGGGCGACACCACCAAAGCCCTGGCCGATTTCCGGGAAGCGGTGAAAGTGCTTCAGGACCTGTACACCCACCTGGGGGTGACCCCCCGGGAGACCCGTCAGGCCTTCATGAGCCAGTTCGCCGACCTCTACCGGGATTATCTGGACCTGCTGCTGGAGTTGTATCAGAAATCCCCCCGGCCTGAGCTCCGGGAAGAGGCCTTCCAGCGCTCCGAGGAGGCCCGGGCCCGCCTCTTCACCGAAATGGTGAACGAAGTGCGGGCCGCCCAGGCCTTCGCGGGGGCCACCCAGGACCCGGCCCTGGCCAAGCTGGTGGTTAAGGAGAGGGAGGCCCGGCTGCAACTGGAAGGGGTGCGCCGCCAGCAGGCGCAATTGCTGGAGCTGCCCGCGGCCCGGCGTCAGCCCGCGGCGCAGGCGGCCCTGGATAAGGAGTTGGCCCGGGCTCTGGAGGCCCTGCGCCAGATCCAGGAAGAAATCAGGCGCAAGCACCCCCGCTATGCCGACCTGAAGCAGCCCCGGCCCCTGACCTTCAAGGAACTCCAGGGCCTGCTGCAGCCGGATGAAGCCCTGCTCAGCTTTTTTGTCACCCCCCGGCGCACCGCGGTCTGGGCCGTGAACCGGGACGGGGCCGGGCTGGCCGTCCTGCCCCTGGGGCGCCAGGCCCTGCGGGAGAAGGTGCGGCCCCTCACCGAGGCGCTGCCCGCCCTGGCCGGGGCTTTGGTGGACTATGGCAAAAGTAAGGACCGGGCCCAGGCCGCCCGGGACCTGGAGAAAAAATTCGCCGCCTTTGACCTGAACGCGGCCCAGGCCCTCTACCAGACGCTGGTACAGCCGGTGGCCGGGTTCTTGGAGGGCAAACGCCTGGTCTTTGTGGCCCCCGACGACCTCCTCTACCAGATGCCCTTTGAGGCCCTGCTGACCGG
Source organism: Deltaproteobacteria bacterium (assembly GCA_016874945.1). Classification (GTDB taxonomy): domain Bacteria; phylum Desulfobacterota; class Desulfobaccia; order Desulfobaccales; family 0-14-0-80-60-11; genus VGSO01. Next base: position 4,949 of record VGSO01000027.1, on the reverse strand, counting down.
GCCGCCGGCCTCCGGCATAAGCGAACCGGGCCAACCGCCGGGCCGGATGGAGCAGGCGCCCTTTTGGGTCCGAAGCCAATGCCTCTCCTACCTGCCCTCGGGGTCGGTGCTGCGCTCCCTGCGCACCCTGGGCAAAGGCCCGCCGGCCACCCAGAAGCCCCTGGTGGCCTTTGCCGACCCCATCTTTGGAAACGGCGACAACGGCGACTCAGCCCCGGCCCGCAGCCGTCAGCTCCGGCTGCAATCGCTCAGGAGCGGCGGGGCGTTCCGGGCCGGCCGGCTGTCGCGCCTCCCTGAGACTGCGGACGAGGCCCGCCGGGCCGCCCAGGCCCTGGGCGGCGCCGCAGAGGACCTCTACCTGCAGCGGCGGGCCTCGGAGCATCATGTCAAGAAACTTCCCCTCTCCGACTACCGGGCCCTGCTGTTCGCCACCCACGGCCTGATGGCGGGAGAGTTCCGGCCCGGGGTGCAGCCCGCCCTGGCCCTGAGCTTCGTGGGCGACCCGGACAACGACGGCCTCCTGGAGATGGGCGAGATCCTGGGCCTGGACCTGAAGGCCCGCATGGTGGTCCTGTCCGCCTGCAACACCGGCCGCAGCGCCGCCCCGGCAGACCGGGGGGAGGGCTTCGCGGGACTCACCCGCAGCTTCATGTACGCCGGGGCCGAGTCCCTGGTGGTCACCCTGTGGAGCGTGGAAAGCCAGAGCGCGGTGAAGCTCATGGGTGACTTTTACGGAGGCCTGAAAGACAAGGACCGGGCCGCGGCCCTGGCCGACGCCAAGCGGGCCATGATCACGGCCGGGCGGACCACCTCCCTGGACCAGGGGCCCAAACTCCCCCTGAGCCACCCCTTTTTCTGGGCGCCGTACGTGCTGGTGGGCGAGGCCCGGTGAGGCGGCCTGGGGCTCATCCGTAGAAATATTCAGTTCGATGGATATTTGTGCTATCTTGCGCACAAGAAGACGATTGGGCCACAACCAGGGGAACTTCTTCGGGTATTCTTCCCGGACGGTAGGTTCAAAAACAGGTTTTCAGCGGCAGCGGCCAAGGCTGCCGCATAATCTCGGTAAAGAATTGCTGGCTCCCAGGAATTACCCCTATTCGTTATCTCGCCGGAGGGCCTGCCACATGTTGCGGTTATCTTTGACGTTTTTCTGTCTAGTGTTTGGCTGGATGATCGGTCTGCAGCCAGTGAATATTGCTGCCCAAACCGCAGAGGGTGAGACTACGGGCCAGGCCGCAGAGTCCGCCCAGGTCCTTCGCCTGGGCCAGGAGCTCAGCCCCGAGGAGCTGGCCCGAAGGAAAACCCAGGTCACGGACGCCCGGACCCGGAAGCTCTTCCTGGGGAAACACGGCCTCACCCTGCAATGGATCAGTTGGGATAAGTGGGGCACGGCCACGGTGAAGGACGTGGGCGGCCTGTGGCGCCTGACGGGCAGCCAGTACTCGCAGGACCGGCAGGATTACCTGATCGTCGAGGGAGTCATTCTCTCCGCCTCTCCCCAGGAATTCGTCTTTGCCGGCTCCATCTTAAGCCGGGTTTCCCATATCAACGCCGGCCGTCCCTGCAAGAGAGTGGGGACCATGACCTTCAAGGCCACCGGCAAACGGCGCTACTGGCGCCTCCAGGAGATGGAAAACTGCGACCCCGAGGGGGCCACAGATTACGTGGATCTCTATTTTTAAGAGGATGTCCGCATGGGGCAGCCGGGGAGCCCGCGGCGCCAAAAATCCCTGAAAAGGCTTTTGCAAGGAGAGGGCCGCGGGAGCGGTGGCTCCCCCCTCCTCCCACCCGTCTTTCTTATGGGCTCCACCACCTGGGGGAGAGTGGGATAAGGAGCACCGGTGAGGACACCTGTGCCACCGCAAGTCTCCCGGACCCGGCTCTGCATCCGGAACCCAAAACCTGACACCCGACCTCTGTCCGCTAATTGCCCAGGCGCTTCTGAAAAATCTGCGGGACCCTGGGATCGATGAGGGTCTCATGCTTCTCCCAGCCGCCGCCCAGGGCTTTGTAGAGGGCCACCAGGTTGGCGCCCAGGTTGCGGGTGCTCTGGGCCAGGGCCACTTCGGTGACGAAGAGCGAGCGCTGCGCGTTGAGCACGTTCAGGAAATCCGTCTTGCCGACCAGGTAGAGCTTCATGGACAGGTCCACCGCCTGGCGGTTGTTAGTGACGGCTTCGGCCAGGGATTTGCGCTGCTCCTGCTCCTTGGCGTGGGCCACCAGGGCCGTCTCCACATCTTTTAAGGCCGTCAGCACGGTCTTTTCGTAGGTCAGCAGGGCCTGTTCCTGGAGGGCGTCCTGCACCTTGATGTTCCAGCGGATCCGGCCGGCGTCGAAGATGGGCCAGGTCACCGACGGGCCGTAGGACCAGAAGCTGCCCCGGGCGTCCAACAGGGACAGCTTGCTGCCGGAGGCGCCGAAGGAGCCGGTGAGGCTGAATCGGGGGAAGAGGTCGGCCACGGCCACGCCGATCCTGGCCGTGGCGGCGTGCAGTTGGGCCTCGGCCCGGCGGATGTCCGGCCGCCGCCGCAGGATGTCCGAAGGCAGGCCCACCGGCACCTCCGGCGGGTTGGGCGGGATGGGCCCGTGGATGGCCAGTTCTTTGGCCAGAACCGCGGGCTCCTTGCCCAGCAGCACGCCGATGGTGTAGATGGCCGCCTGGGCCGAGGATTCCAGCCTGGGGATCTGGGATTCGGTGGTGGCCACCTGGGCGTCGGCGTTGGCCAGGTCCAGGCGGCTGACATAGCCGGCCTCGAAGCGCCGGCGGGTGATGTCCGCGGTCTTTTTCTGGGACTCCAGGTTTTTCCGGGCGATGGCGATTTCCTGCTGCAAGCCCCGCAGATTCAGATAGTTGGTCCCCACCTCCCCCGCCAGGGTCACCAGCACGTCCCGGCGGTCCTCCACCGCGGCCCGGATGTCGGCGTCCGCGGCCTCGATGCCGCGGCGCACGCCGCCGAAGATGTCGATCTCCCAGGCCGCGTCCAGCCCGATCTGGAACAGGGACCTCTCCCCGCCCACGGCGCCCACCGAGGGCTGACCGCCGCCGCCTGCGGGGTTGAGGGAGCCCGACCCCGATTTGCTGCGCCGATAAAAGGCGGTGGCGTCAATCGCCGGGTAGAACCCCGAAGCCACCGTGCCCCGGGTGGCCCGGGCCTGGCGGATGCGGGCTTCGGCCAGCTTCAGGTCCAGGTTGGCGCTCAGGGCCATCTGCATCAGGCTGGTGAGGACGGGATCGTTGAAGGCCTGCCACCAGTCCACCAGATTCACCGGCCGGGGGGTGGTGAGACTGGCCTGGGCCGGTCCGGGCTTGGCCAGACTGTGCCAGCCCTCGGGCGCCTTGGGCTCCGGCGGCTGAAAATCGGGCCCCACCGCACAGCCGGCCAGGGCCAATATCATCAAACAGATCAGGAGCTTCCTGCGGTATTTTATGGTTACGGATATTCTCTTGGGCATTTGTATTCTCTGGCGGGCAGCTTTTCCCGGTCGCACTGCATTATTCCCAGACAGTGCCGCCCGGCAATATGAAGAATGTAGAACAGCCGCCCCCGGCTGTTCTTTGCCAGGACCAGGCGAGGGCGCCTGCCCTACATCATGACCCTCTTCACCCCTCTTCCATGGCCTTTGCCGGGGTGTCTTCCCTTCCCAGCCGGCGCTGCCCCAGGAGCCAGATCCTCTCCGCCCGGGAGCCGATCAACCAGAACGACACGCCCAGGATGGCGAAGAACAGCGCCTTATGCAGGGAGTCCCAGAAATATTCGAAAAATTTGGTGTAGAGATTGATGAACAGAAAGGTGAGGCCGAACCCCCTGGAGACGGCGTCGTCATATTTCAAACCCAGGACAATGACCGCCAGCGCCGCCCCGCCGAAGAGCAGCGACCAAGAGAACAGCTCGAATTTCCCGGCCTTCGTCCATCTGTACATGTCGCCGTAGTTGCCGAAGATGGACATGATCCACAGGGCGATGAACAGGTAGAGCAGGCCCATGATATAGGTGGTTTTGCAAAAATCCTGAAACGTTCCTGATATTTTGAACAGATAACTCAAGCCGGTGAGGCCCAGCCCGAAAAACACAAAGCGGACCGGATAATTCATGCCCAGCCAGTAGGCCCCCCAGCCGGACAGGTAGCCCGTTTCCGTGCCGAACCAGCTCCCCAGGGACAACAGGGCGAACAGCCACACCAGTTTGGAGGGGAACCACAGGCCCAAGCCGGCGTACACCAGGGCGGCCAGCAGAAACAGGAGCGAGAAGCGCTTGTTCCCCATGTCCAGGGCCAGGCCCAGGAAAGTGATGGCGGTGGCCACGGCCAAAACCCCCAGGAGAAAGAAGGCTTCGTTGCTGAAAATGCGGTCCGGGGTTCTGGCCCGCCGCCTCAATCCGAAGAAGAAGGCGGCCGCGGCCAGCACGGCAAAGAGGAGGCACCCCAGGGAGGGCCGCCGCCAGAGGAGGTCGAACAGTTTCTTCAGGTCCGCCAGCAGCGCCGCAAAGGCGATGACCAGGCAGATGATGGCGATCCAGAAGCAGTATTTGGCCAGGCGCCGCCAGTCGAAAGGGATGATGTCCAGGGAGGCGGACAATTTTCCCGCCTGTTCCGGGGTGAGGAGTCTCTCCTCTTCCCACTCCCCCAGGACCCGCCGCACCGATTTGGCGTCTTTCCGCTGGATTTGCAGGATGGCCTCCCTTTTCAGGCCGCATGGCAGACATACCGGCCTACGACTCAACCTCACTCATACCGCAGGGCGTTGATGGGGTCCAGGCGGGAGGCCTTCCAGGCCGGGTAGTAGCCGAAGATGATGCCCACGGAGACCGACACCGCGAAGGCCGCGACAATGGCCTCCAGGGACATTTCCGTGGGCCAGCGGAGCACCGCGGTGACCAGCAGGGAGGCCCCCCGCCCGGCCAGAATGCCGGCGATGCCCCCCAAAAAGCAGAGCACCACCGCTTCCA
>VGSO01000026.1 GCA_016874945.1 Deltaproteobacteria bacterium | reverse complement strand
CCTTTAGGCCGCGATGTGCCACCAAGTCTCAGGAACTTTTCAGGACAATAGAATGGAAAACTCGATTTGCACGGGGCTGGAAAGCCTGTGCCACCCCAATTAGCCCCGCCTCGCCAATCACCGCCCTTCGTCCATTTCCATGGAGAATTCGTAGTCCATCTCCATCTGCCCCATACGCTCCCCGGGGGAGTGGTAATGTTCCTCGGCGTCCTGCTTGGCCATCCGCAGGTCAAGATAGTTTTGGTAAGCCTGGGCATCGCCCACATACAAAGCCTTTTGATCGGGATCGGCGAACAAATAATAAACCCGGCCGTCCTTGGTCCGGGGCACGATGCGCCGGGTGGGCAGGGTTTGGAGACGGGCCAGCTTCTCGGGGGTGTCCGCCGCCTTCAGGCGGAACCCCGCGGTGGTGAGCATTTGTTCGAAGCTGACCGTGGGATCGGGTTGGACCCCGGCGCAGCCTCCCAGGATAAGTATAAAAGCAACACTGGCAATAAACTTGAAAAGATTGTTTTTCGTCATGGTGAGGTTCTTCCTTTAGCGTTCTTTGCGTCCTGACGCGAGGTTATAAAGATTGGGGACTTCCCTGGGCGTTAAGGATCTGGCGCAATTCCTCTCCCTCCAAGACCTCCTTTTCCAATAGCTTCCTGGCCACCTTTTCCAGGACCTCCCGGCGGCTCTCCAGCACCTCCATGGCCCGCCGGTGGGCTTTCTCCACCAGGGCCGCCACTGCCCGGTCAATCTCCAGGGCCGTGACTTCGCTGTAATCCTTGGCGCCCGTGGGCATGGGGACCTCGATAAACAGGGGCCGGCGCTCCCGCTCAAAGGTGACCGGCCCCAGTTCACTCATGCCGTACTCCCGGACCATGGAGCGGGCGATGTCCGTGGCCCGGTACAGGTCGTTCTGGGCGCCGGTGGAAATCTCCTGGAACACCAACTCTTCGGCCACCCGCCCCCCCATCATCACCGCCATGCGATCCTCCAGCTCGGTTTTAGTCATAAGGTAGCGGTCTTCCGTGGGAAGCTGCATAGTATAGCCCAGGGCGCCGATGCCCCGGGGGATGATGGACACTTTGTGCACCTTGTCGGTAGTGGGGAGCGCCTCGGCCACCAGGGCGTGGCCGGTTTCGTGGTAGGCCACGATCTCCTTTTCCCGGGGATTCATCATGCGGTTGCGCTTCTCCAGACCCGCCACCACCCGGTCGATGGAGTCCTCGAAGTCGTCCATCTCCACCGCGCTCTTGTTTTTCCGGGCCGCCAGCAGGGCCGCTTCGTTGACGATGTTGGCCAGATCCGAGCCCACCATCCCCGGGGTGCGGGCCGCGATGACTTTCAGATCTACATCCGGGGCCAGCTTGATGTTCCGGGTGTGAATCTTCAGGATGTCCTCCCGGCCTTTGAGGGAGGGGCGGTCCACCAGGATGTGGCGGTCGAAGCGGCCCGGGCGGATGAGGGCCGGGTCCAGGATCTCCGGCCGGTTGGTGGCCGCCATGATGATCACCCCTTTGCGGCTGTCAAACCCGTCCATTTCCGAAAGGAGCTGATTCAGGGTGTTTTCCCGCTCCTCCGGCCCCGCCAGGGGGCTCAGACCCCGGGCCTTGCCCACCGCGTCCAGTTCATCAATGAAGATGATGCAAGGGGCCTTCTCCTCGGCCTGGCCGAAGAGATCCCGCACCCGGGCGGCGCCCACCCCCACGAACATCTCCACGAAATCGCTGCCGGTGAGGCTTAAAAACGGCACCCCGGCTTCTCCGGCCACGGCTCGGGCCAGCAGGGTCTTGCCCGTCCCCGGCGGCCCCACCAGCAGCACGCCCTTGGGGATCTTGCCGCCCAACACCTGGAATTTGGCCGGGGTTCTCAAAAATTCGATGATTTCTCTTAATTCCTCTTCCGCTTCCTCCACCCCGGCCACGTCCTCAAAGGTGATCTTGGTTTCGTCCTCCGTGTAGAGGCGGGCCTTGCTCTTGCCCACGGCCATGATGCCGCCGGCGCCGCCGCTCATCTTTCGGAAAAAATAAATCCAAAGGCCCACCAGCAGCAGCATGGGCAAGACCCAGGACAGGAGCCCGGTGAGCCAGGTTTTTTCCTGGACGCCCTTGTATTTCAAGCCCTGTTTTTCCAGGAGCTTTATCAGGTCCGGGTCTTCCAGGCGCACCGCGGTGAAGGTGATGTCTTTGTCGAATTGTTTTTTCAGCTTCAGGGGGAGTTCCGGCTCTTTCCGGGCCTTGGCCAGCCATTCCACCCCGTTAGGAAGAAGTCGGCCTTGGATGGAGTCGAGGCTGATTTCCAAGTCGTTGACGCCGCTGGCCTCCACCAACTGGCGCAATTCGCTGTAAGTGATGCTGAAGGATTGGCGGGCCGACAGGTAATATTGGCCGAGAAACAACGCCGCCATGAAGACTAGAAGATACCAGATGGAAAATCGAGGTTGCTTGACTGCCATGATCGCCTCAAATACGCGTGGCTGAGATACCTAAGACTATATTGCACCAGGGGAAATTTGGCAAGGAAACGAGAGACGGCAGATCCTTTGCCGCAGTTGGCGGCTCCCCGGAAAAATAATACGGTTTTCGGTTTTCGGTCTTTGGTTTTCGGTAAAGATAATTACGGATTATCAATAAGTTACAGATTAAGTTTGTTGCACTTGAATAGAGAAAATGGTATAAGGCGTTTTCCCGATTCGGGAAGTGGCCTGAGATTAGAAAACAGACCCTAGAAAAAAAGACCCTGCCGGTTTCGGAAGGGTCTGATGCCTCTATGACTCTCAGGATTTTTTTAGGGGAGCGCCGGGAGAGCAGCCCCCTCACTCCGGCGTCGTGCCGGCCGGCACAATGAGAAGGGGCACGGGTAGCCCCTGGTGGGTCACCTCCCGCAGAACCCGCTCGGTCACCGACCCCAAGAGATGTCGGGCCATGAAGCCGTGCCCGTGGGTGCCCATGACCAGGAATTTAACCGGCCCGGCTTTCGTCAAATAATCAATAATTCCCTCGGAAGAACCTTTCTCACTCTGCGATAGATGGGGCCGCACTTCCACTCCCGCCTTCTTGCCCCTTTCCACCGCCTCCGAGAGAATCTTCTGGGCCTGGGCCTGGTGCTCCTCCTGCAGGTGCCGATCAATGAAGGCGAAATAGCCGGCTTTGACCAACTGCACGACGTGGAGCACATCGATGGGACGGCCCATGAGCCGGGCCAGGGAAATGGCCGTCTCCATGGCATCCCAGGAAGGAGGGGAACCGTCCACTGCCACCACGATGGGTTTGCCTTTATCTTCGGCCATTAGTGATGTCCTCCTTTCCCGAATATTATGCCCACGCCCAGGCCCGCGGCCACGGCCACCACCACTGCAAAGATGCCGAAAAACACGGGGTGTTCCTGGGAGGTGTAAGTGAACCAGTGCTCCAGGCCCACTTTCTTAATTTCAATGATGTCCTTGCCGTACCCCACCAGTTGCCCTTTATCAAAGCAAAAGGACTCCACCTGGTAGCGGCCCTCGGTGGCCGCGGGAGGAAAACGGAAATAGTGCTTGAAAAGCTTGCCTTCGGCCACTTCCAGGCGCTTGGGGTCCTCCACGATATTGTAGAGGTTGGCTTCCTCTTTGATTTTGATCATGCCTTTGAAGACCTTGTCGGCATCATCGGGGGCCGCCTCGCCCCGGGCCAGGACCATCTTCATTTTGTGACGGATGGCCTCGTAGCCCAGCTCCAATTCCTGGGCGGTCTCCTTGGAGACGATCTGCTCCAGGGGCTTGCCGGTATGAATTTTATACATGAAGGGCGTGCCGGTGACGTCGTACTGCTTCACCGTCATCCAGAAGGGACCCACCCTGCCCTTGACGGAGAGCTTGATGTCTTCGTCCTTCTCCGCGGTGAGTTTGATCACCAGGTCGGTTCCAGGAACCGGGTTGACCCCGAAGAAGTGAATCTGGTCGCCGCGGTAAGAGACGCCGATTTCGATGAGGTTTTTGGAAGCCGCGGTGAGGACCTTTTGCTTGACCTCGGGAGAAATCGCCGCCAGGGTGACGGCGCCCCCGGCCATTACCAGGGCTGTTGCCAGTAGAAGGATGGCGCCGCGTCTCATCTTAGTGCCCTCCGCCCTTGGCCGGAGCCAGGCTCACCAGGTCGCTGGGGGTGAGGACCAGGTCCAGGAAGAGTTTGACCGTAAGGGTAAGAACGATAATGGCCAAAAGAATCCGGATCTGCTCGCCCTTGAGGCGCTTGCCGAAGGCCGCGCCGAATTGGGCCCCGATGGTGGAGCCGGCCAGCAAGATGAGGGCCAGGAGCAGGTCCACCGTCTTATTGACGAAGGCCTGCTGCAAAGTGACGTTGGCCGAGGTGAGCACGATCTGGAAGAGGTCGGTGCCGATGGCTGCAATGGTGGGCATGCCGATGATGTAAATCATGGCCGGCACCATAATGAAGCCGCCGCCGACACCCAGCAGAGCCGCCATGATGCCCACGATGGTCCCAATGGTGAAGGGGAAGATGGCGGAGGTGTGCAACCCGGAGCGTTCAAAATGCATCTTCAGGGGCAGCTTGGCGAACAGACGGGCCAGTTTGGGCTCGCCAGCGGGGGCCGCCGCGACCCCGGGGTCCAGGCCCCGGCTGGCCCGGATGGTGCGCAGGCTTTCGATGAACATGGCGCTGCCCACCAGACCCAGCATGATGACGTACACCACCTTCATGACGAACTCGAAATTGCCCATGGCCCGGAGGATTTTGACCAATTGGACCCCGATGGTGCCGCCTAAGATGCCCCCGGCCAGGATGACCCCGCCCATCTTGAAGTCCACGTTGCCCAGGCGCCAGTGGGCAAAGGCCCCGGAGGCGGCCGCGGCGCAGATCTGGTTGGAGTCCGAGGCCGCGGCCACCGCCGGCGGGATGCCGATCATCATCATCAGGGGGGTAAGCAGGAACCCGCCTCCCACTCCGAAGAGACCGGAGAGGAACCCCACCATACCCCCGATCCCCACCACTAAGAAGAGATTAATGCTCATGCCGGCAATGGGAAGATAAATTTCCATCCCGATAACGCCCTCCCTTATTACGGTTTTCGGTTTTCGCCTAAAGATATGGATATCAGAAAGATAAACCGAGCTTTAAAATGCGAACAAGTATGTATAAATAGTCACAAGCTGTCAAGACTTTTCCTGAAATTTCCTGGCGTTGCCAAATGCAGCATGATGGAGTATAATAACCACTCAATATTGCCGCCATCTCCTCCTCAAACCGGGCTTGGAAACCCGAAAGTTAGATCTGAGCTTTGGCAGCCATCCCATTGCCAAGCACAGCTGCGAGGCCACTTTCAGGTTTTGGACTGGACTTCCGTCCCTAGTTCACACCTTCCCCTCCCCGCCGCGCTAAATATCCCTTCTCCTCGATTCGTGTTTCACCATTGTAAGCAAATGAAACGGCCGTTAATATCTCTATCTTAACATTAACGCTTTATCTCCCAATAAATCCTGAGTTTTTCCATATCTCTCCTCTGGCATAAGGATTGCTTCTTTAAAAAATTGGTCAAGTTGGCCTTAGGGAATTCACCTGACTAAATTGTTATTTATCATCAGCAAGGGACGGGAAAAATCCGGCAGCGCCACCCGGGCTATGCAGTTTGCGTCGCTGGCGGCCCAGCAAGGCAGCCATGTGCCGGTGTTTTTCATCGACGAAGCGGTTCACTGGGCTCAAATGGGAATGGCCGAGGGCATCCGGGCGGCCACGGGAGAGTCGCTCAAGGATTTTCTTGATTTTCTCACGTCCCATCGCCATCCGGTCCAAGGGTGCAAGGCCTGCGCCGACAAGCGCCTGATTTCCCCGGATGACCTGGTTCAGGGCGCCGTAATCTCTCCCGCGCCGGTGCTGGTGCAGATGATGGCAAGCCCGGAATACAAGGAGTTTACTTTTTAAAGATTCATCTTTGTTTTTCTGCGTTAAATTAATCTGCGGTTAAAAAACCTCCCACAGGAGTTAGCCATAATGGGAAAAAATCCTTATAAGATCTGGGGCCCGGCCCTGGTGGTTCTGGTAGTGGGGCTGGCGCTGCTGATGCCGTCGCTCTTAAGCGCCAAGATCCGGACCCATGCCCCCATCCAGCTGAAGACGGAAGACGGCAAGATCATCAACCCCCTCACCGGCGAAAACGCCGACCAGCCTTACAGTCCGCGGCAGACTTGCGGCGGGTGCCATAACTACAACGAGATCACCAAGGGTTACCACTTTCAGCAGGGTTGGGACCGGGTCAAGGACGACTTCAATAAGAAAAAGCCGTGGGTCTTGTCCGACGGTATGATGGGGAAGTTCTGATCGCCTTCTTTTCGCCAGTTGGCGAAAAAGCAAAACGACAATCCCGACCAGATTGACATGACCCCCTTCGGCTTTGCCATGGCCGGGGATCCCAAGAACCCGGTGATGCCCGGCTGCGGCGCCTGCCACCCGGGGGGCGGCGGCCTGGAGTTCGACCGGGACGGCAAACGCTATGACGCCCGCCTCCAGGCCGAGCCCCAACTGGCCCAATCCCTGGACGGCGACTATTTCAAGAGCCCCTGGGACAAGACCGGGGTGGTGGAGGCGGACTGCTTCGTCTGCCACCTGCCGGGCTACAACTTTAAGGACCGCATCAAGCAGTTGATCATGCAGAACTTCAAATGGGCCTCCACCTCCGCGTCGGGCATCGCCCAGGTCACCGGCTTTGTCCGGGAAGGCCAGACCCCCGCGGTGCAGTACAACAAGCGCCTGTTCAACGAAGACGGCAAGATTTACCTGGAACTGTCCGGTCCTCCCCCGTCGGAGAATTGCACCTTTTGCCACAGCTTTTCCGACATGCGCAAACGGGGCTTCTCCTGGAACGACCGCATCAACCACGACGTCCACAACCTGAAGGGCATGGGATGTGCGGACTGCCACTGGAGCATTGACCAAGAGCACAACTTCGCCAAGGGCGACGAGAACGTCTCCACGGTGCGGGACGATCTGGACAACACCATGAAGAATTGCAAGCAGTGCCACGAGCAGGGCTTCATGGGCGCGCCCCGGCCGGCCCACTTGAGCGTCCGGCCCAACCACCTGGAGAAGCTGGCCTGCGAAACCTGCCACATCCCCACCCTCCACCGGGCCGCGGCGGAGGGTTTCGACGTCACCACCGGCACGCTGGTCAACTACCCCAAGCTGGGGGCCACACAGGTGGGGGCGAACTTCGACTGGAAACCCCGCTACGCCCGCAAGCACAAGGACGGCAAGGTCTGGCCGGTGAACAACCTTCTGCCCACCGTCTATACCAACCAGGATAAGGACGGCATCTACTATCCGCTCTACGCCAGAGAGATCGGCAAGGGCTATGAGAAGATCAAGGACAAGTTAAAGGATAAAAAGCCCGGCAGGCCGGAGTTGCACACCCCGGAAGAGATCAAGCTCATGCTCTCGGCCCTGGCGGAGACCCTGAAGGGTAATAAGCGTTTTCAGCAGATCCGGCCCAACTACCACAAGGGCGGCCAGATTCACTCCTTAAATGAGAAGGACGAGATCGTCACCGCCAAGGATGAGACCTGGTGCGGCGAAGGCGAGGGCTTCAACATCAACCACAACGTGGCCCCGGCCAAACTGGCCTTGGGGGCCAACGGCTGTGCCGACTGCCATTCGGACGAAGCACACATGTTCAAGGGGCAGATCGTCACTGACATCTTCGGGCCCGACGGCAAGCCCACCTATATCAGCTCCGGGCGCCTCATCGGCTGCCAGCCCTGGGCCTATTACGTCAACCAGTTCCACCAGACCTATCTCACGCCTTACGTGAGCATCATCCTCCTGTTCCTGGTTTTCGGACTGGTGCTGCACTACACCGGGCAGGGCCCCAAGGGCGCGGATTTCACCTATGAACCCGGGGAAATCTTGCGGTTCACCTTGACGGAACGGTGGACGCACCTGGTCCGCATGATCGCCTTTCTGCTGCTCACCTTGACGGGCTACATCTTCTTTTACAACAACGTCACCCTGCTTCGGATGTTCTTCAGTTCGCCTTCCAGCGCGGTGATCTTCCACTGGGTCGCCGGACTCATTTTCCTGGGGGCCTCAGTGGTGGCCCTGGCCCACTGGGCCAAGGACGCCCGTTTTGCGGATTATGACAAGGAATGGCTGAAGAAACGGGGCGGCTACTTCGGCGGCAAAGATGTGGCGGTGCCGGCCGGGAGGTTAAACGCCGGCCAGAAGATCTTTTTCTGGCTCACCGCGGGCCTAAGCCTGTTGATGGGTGGGACGGGGATTCTCATGATCTTCAAAAGCAGCCTGCCCCTGACCTTAAACTGCCTCATATCCACTATTCACGGGTTCTTCGCGGTGATCTTCGTGGCCGCGATCATCGCCCACGCCTATCTGGGGACCATCGCCAACCCCGGCACCTGGCGGGCCCTGGTGGACGGCAAGGTGGGGCGCAAGTGGGCCCAGAAGCACCATTCGGAGTGGTATAAGGAGGTCGCGGAGAAGGAAGAAAAAGAATAGCCTCACCCCAAGACGCCAAGAACGCCAAGAAAGTGGCGCAGGGAAACGCCTGCGCCGCTTTTTTTGCTGTCAGCTTGAGATTGCCCAGCTTAGTTTATCGGGCGCGCCATCCCCGCCGAATTACCGCGGCCCCGGGCCGCCCGGGGACTACTAACTCTGCTCGGTGGTTTCGGATTCTCCTTTCTTAGTCAGGATTTTTTCCGCTATGTCCGGAAGCTGGTCAAAAAACGCGTCCATCGTCCCGCCTTTTTTAATCTCATGGAAGGAAATCTCACTACCCCGGATGGCAATGAAAGCGATGGGGGTCACCGCGATGCCTCCTCCACCCCCGCCGCCTTCACCGGTTTTCTTGCTTTCACTCCCTTTCCCTCCTCCGGCGCCGATGCCCAGGGAAACTTTGGAAACGGGGATCAGGGTAAACTCTCCGGCTTGAAACTCCTTGCCCACCACGGTCTCGGTCTTAGCCAACGTTCCTAATTCGCTAATCAGCCGGCTGATGAGTTCTTCGGCCAAACTTGCCATGGTCTTGGTCCTCCTTAAAAGGATGATCTTATCACTACTACGTTAGATAATACCTCCCATATCGCCCATGATAGGACAACCATTGGATATTACTGACAATCAGTTATGTCACCCTGAGCCGTAGGCGAAGGGTCTAGATTCTTCGCTGCGCTCAGAATGACAATAAATACAAAGGGTTGTACTGAAGCAGGCGGATAATTAACGTTGTAGTGTTATTGCTTTGCCGCCTTTTTGATATCCCAAATCAGTCTGATGATGCGCCTCAAAGGTAGATGCGCCAACCAGCCCATGACTTTGGCGGTTACCTGCAAGGGATAGAAAGTTACCCAAACCTTGACGAAATTCAGTTGGTTAAAGTTGGTCGAGAGGGCCACCCCCTCCAGGTGGATATTTGCCAGAAGGGCATAGAGCATCCCGTTCCATTTGGGATCAGGAAGGGAAAAGCCGGCTTCGGAACCCTTGAAGGAGATGATTCCCAGAAGGTCCCGGCCGAGACGGCCAATCTTGTTAATCAATTCCACCGCCAGATTTCTCTCCCCCGCCATATGTCGAATGACAGCCCACCCTGGGCCTTTGGGCTCCGCTTTCGACACCTTCTTCCTGGGCCTTTCCGTCTTTTTCTTAAGTTCTCGCGTTAAAGTCAGGCCCAGCCACCTGACCTTGACCCGGTTTTCCCGGGAATCGTATCCCAAGGAAACGGGGGGCAAGAAGAGCAGCAACCCTATAAAAATACCGGCTAAGCACAAATACAGCATGGGATGATTCAGCCGAGTTACGGCGGCCCCAGGCCGCCCTGTGACTACTGAAAAGTTATGATATTTTGGTAGTATGGGAGGCTCTTGCAAAATTCATTTTGAGGCTGCGATTTTCCCATGTTGCTTAAAGAAATATCCGGTAGCACATCGCGGCCTAAAGGCCGCAACCAAACTAAAAAATGACCTAATTACATTAATCAAATCAAGGTGTTACAGGAAATATCTTCGCGAAAAAACCAGAAACTCGGATTCAGTAGCACAGGCTTTCCAGCCTGTGCCGGCGCAGGCAGAAGCCTGCGGCTACATAATTTTGCAAGAGGCTCATGGGCTTTCCAGTATTTGCCGGCGCAGGTTAAAGCCTGTGGCGCGCTAAGGGTTCCGCCGGTTCTTGTCCTGGCTCATGTGTAGCACTTGGATCCAGTCATCATTTCCCCGATAGACCCCGGCTCTTCCGGGAAGACGCCTGTTTTTCCCTAAGGTTTGCCTCCATCATACCGCAAATCGCCGCAGACTACCACCTAGAATATAAAAATCCGGCAGCCGAAGTGTAGGGCGGGCTTTGCCATTGTGAGGCGGGCTTGCGCGCCCGCCAAACCCCGCCCGGCCGCCAGGGGATGGCATGTAAGGAGACGCAGTTGCTGCAGAAGCACCGGCCGGCAACAAGAAGGTAAACCCCACCCCCTTGATTTTACTCAATTTAGGAATAATTATATTGAGCATCGGGTTAATTTTGAGGGAGAACCATGAACCTGTTAAGCATCCTGGCCCTGGGGCTGCTCCTCCTGGCGGGAGCCGCGGGTTTGTCATCGGCAGATAAGACCCCTACGGAGAAGGGACGGAATCCGGATATGCCTGAACAGATTAAGCAATTAAGCGCCGCCACCTTTGCCGGCGGGTGTTTCTGGTGTGTGGAAGCGGACTTTGAAAAAGTTCCCGGAGTGGTGGAGGTAATCTCGGGTTACACCGGCGGCGCCCAAGAAAACCCCACCTATGCAGAGGTTTCCAGCGGGAAAACCGGCCACGTGGAAGCGATCCAGGTTGTCTTTGACCCGAAAAAAGTATCGTACCAGGAACTGTTGCAGGTCTTCTGGCGCCACGTGGACCCCACCGACCCCGGAGGCCAGTTCGGGGACCGGGGCCCTCAATACCGCACCCTCATCTTTTATCACGACGAGGAGCAGAAGCGTCTGGCGGAGGAGTCCAAACAGGAACTGGCGCGGTCCGGCCGGTTCAGTAAGCCCATCGTCACCGAAATCGTTAAATCCACCAGGTTTTACCGGGCCGAGGACTATCACCAGGACTATTACAAGACCCACGCCATCCGCTATAAATATTACCGTTATAATTCCGGGCGGGACCAGTTCCTGGATAAAGTCTGGGGCGGGGAAAATAAAAACTCGGGAAATCCTAAGGGGAATCCGAGGAAATACGTTAAGCCCGGTGATGCCGAATTACGCCAAAGGCTGACTCCCCTGCAGTACCAGGTGACCCAGCAGGAGGGCACCGAGCCGTCGTTTCGCAACGAATACTGGGACCACAAACGGGAAGGCATCTACGTGGATATTGTCTCCGGCGAACCTTTGTTTAGCTCCACGGACAAATACGATTCCGGCACCGGCTGGCCCAGTTTCACCCGCCCCCTGGAGCCCGGCGGCATCGTGGAGCGTGAAGACCGGCGCCTGTTCACGGTGCGCACCGAGGTGCGGAGTAAACACGGGGACTCCCACCTGGGCCACGTTTTTAACGATGGACCTCCCCCCACCGGCCTGCGGTACTGTCTGAACTCCGCCGCCCTAAGGTTTATTCCCAAGGAAGACCTGGAAAAGGAAGGCTATGGGGAATACCTGCGGTTTTTCACCCAGGGCAAATAGTTACATCATTTTTTTTTAATCTAAATTCTACTTCATGGGCGCCGGCTGAAGCTGTCCAATTTTCGACTGGAAGTGATTGAGGATTTTTCTTGACAAACATTAGGATATTAAATAATCATAGTCCTAATTATCGACCCTTCATAAATTATTTTTTTCACGAACTTTCCTTTAATTGAGGACAGGCGCCGAGGCGCGCCCCTCCTTATCAATATCCAAAATTATGCATCTTAATATTTCATGGGGGAGAATTAATGCCCGAAATCTTTCCCAGGGTTTTTGAAAGCTTTGGCGATCCTCTGGTGGTTTATAACCGCGACTACCAGATTCTCCGGGTAAACCAGGCCCTGCTCTCCCTGTACCAGTACGAGCCCCATGATTTGCTGGGCCGCAGCTGCTATGAGGTCTTCCACCAGCGCTCCGAGCCCTGCCCCCAGTGTCACATTGAAGAAGTTTTCCAGAGCGGCCTGCCCCAGGTGCGGGGCAAGCTTATCACCTTGCCCGACGGAGGCCAGCGCCATCTTGAGATTTACTCCTACCCGGTGAAAGATGGCCAGGGGGAAACCTTGCAGGTCCTGGAGCATGGCCGGGACGTCACCCATAGGCGCATCATGGAAGCGGACCTGGCCCGCCGCACCCAGGAGCTTCAAAAGACCCAGGCCCAGATGGAGATGCTCTTTGAAGTATCCCGGCAGGTGGGAGCCACGGATTACCTCAAGGACCTCCTGGACTCCTTGCATGAGGTCACCTTGAAAATCATGCCCGGGTCCGACTTTCTCTGTTTCCTCCTGGATGTCGGGGGCCACAATTTCCTCACCCTGGAGGGCCTCAGCCTCTGGTTGGAAGAGCCTCTGCGGGCGGTCCTGAAGAAGCTGGAGCGAG
This sequence comes from Deltaproteobacteria bacterium, assembly GCA_016874945.1. Taxonomy (GTDB): domain Bacteria; phylum Desulfobacterota; class Desulfobaccia; order Desulfobaccales; family 0-14-0-80-60-11; genus VGSO01. Next base: position 2,565 of record VGSO01000026.1, on the reverse strand, counting down.
CCGGCCTGATTGCCGATTTTGTCCGGCACCTGGACCATATCCCCCACCCCCAGCTTATCATTTCGTCCCCGGAGGGTAATTCCCCGACTTTTCTCCAGGTTATCTCCCAGGGTTATGCCAGTTGGTTCGGCCTCCCCATCACCCGGCAGGAGCATGGCATCGGCTATTTTTTCCTGGGGACCCCGGACTCTCGAGAATTTTCCCAGACCGACCTCCATTTTTTTCAGGCCCTGGTGGCGCAGATTGCCGGCCACCTGCGAGCCCTGGTGCTCCATGAGGCTGAAATCCGGCAACTGCGCCAACAGGTGGCGGAGAAGACTTCCCACGGGGGAATCATCGGCCAGAGCAAGAAGATGCAGGAGGTGTACGAACTCATCGACCTGGTCTCCGGCTCTGAGGCCACGGTGCTTATCACCGGGGAAAACGGCACCGGCAAGGAACTGGTGGCCCAGGCCATTCATCAGCAGAGCCACCGCCGCCGGGGTCCCTTCATAGTGGCCAACTGTTCGGCCTATTCCCCCACCCTCCTGGAAAGCGAACTTTTCGGGTATGAAAAAGGGGCGTTCACCGGGGCCATCCGCCGCAAAAAGGGCCGCATCGACCGGGCCCACGGCGGCACCCTGTTCCTGGATGAGATCGGCGACATCTCCCCCGCCACCCAGATCCTGCTGCTGCGCTTCCTTCAGGACCACATTTTCGAACGGGTAGGGGGTGAAGAACTCATCGAAGCCGATGTCCGGGTCCTGGCGGCCACCAACAAGAACCTTTTTCGGGAAGTGGAGGCGGGCCGTTTCCGGGACGACCTTTACTACCGGTTAAACGTCATCACCGTTCACCTGCCGCTCCTCCGGGAGCGCAAAGAGGATATTCCCCTGCTGGCGCAACACTTCCTGAAGAAATACAGCCTTAAAGAGGGGAAAAGGGTTGCCAAGTTCTCCTCCAATGCCATGCAGGCCTTGATGGATTACGAGTGGCCGGGCAATGTGCGCCAACTGGAAAACGCCGTGAGCCATGCGGTGATTCTGACCCAGGGCGAGGTAATCCGCGGGCGCCATCTCCCCCGATTCCTGCGGGAGGCTACGGACGCCTCGGTGTCCCCCTCCCTGGCGGACAATGAGCGCCGCCTCATTCTCCGGGTCTTGACGGAAGCCAACTGGAACAAACATGACGCGGCGCGGCGCCTTCAGGTAAGCCGCAGCACCCTGTACAGCAAGATCCACCGCTACGGCCTGGAGAAAACCAAGTAATTTTAAATAGATCGCCATGGCCGGGATTATTTTTCTCTCTCCGTAGTCGCCGCCGCCCTGGGCTAGAACATGGGAGTCCGATTCCGAACTAGTCATTCCCCCCATTTTTCCTACCTTTCCCTTTTATTCCAGTCTGATTTCATACAATCCCGGCTTTAAGCAGGCCCTGGCAATTTCTCATCGACGCACGGGGGTAAAATCTCTTTATGGCTAACCATCTGATAATTCCCACAAATTAATTTATTTGGGTGGATATTTTCCCCTGCCCTGCGCCAATGGCAGGGATTTTGTATCTCATAAAAGTGTCATCAGAGGTGGGGCCTTGGTGTCCAAACCTCCGAGGATAGTATTGGCATCATTCATATCCCCAAAAATTGGGCCGGAAAGGAGGTGTAACTGGCTGGCAAAATGGTTTACCTGGCGCGCGTCTGCTCCTGACCAATAATTGATGCCGGGGGTGGGCGTTGAGGTTTGTCCATACTGCTGGCGCCCAGGAAGCCGTGGCTCGTGAATCCTAGTCACTGCTTCTGGAGGAATTTCGGCTAAGTTAAGTGGTAATCGCATCAATCACGTCTTCCACACCAACTTTCTCCTCTGACGCCAAATATGGGAGGCTACAAGATGGCGAAAAAAGAAAAACGAGACATTGAAATCAACAGTCGGGCTGACACCCTGCCCCTCATGGGGCCGGACGTCAGGCCCTGGCCGGTGACTCCCGCGCCTTCGCCCGAATGGGTCATGGAAAATATCTATGCCAAGCGGAAGGCGCAGGAGTTCGGCAAATTCCTGGAAGACAACCTGAGACTGGACTATGTCTTCGATAAACCGGAGGCCCTCCAGGGCTTCCGGGTGCTGTGCAACGGCATCTGGCAGATCAGCAGAATGTTCGCCGCCAGCCTGCTCTCCGAGCAGGGCGCCGAGTGCGTCCATATTGAGCCGCCCACGGGCGACCCCCTGCGGCAGCTCACCCCCTTCGGCCGGGAAGAATACATGCTGAAGGACAACGTGGACGGCACCCCTTGCGGCATGGACTTCCTCCACGAGTTCCGCAACGCCCAATCCGTCACCCTGAACCTGGAGACCGAGGAAGGCCGGGCCATGTACAAGAAGATGGCCCAGGTGGTGGACATCATCATTGAGTCCTGGCCCCCGGGCTACATGGACTCCCTGGGGATCGGCTACCGGCAACTCTCCAAGCTCAACCCCAAGCTGATTTACTGCTGGGTGGGCGAGCGCGGCCAATGGGGTCCCAATAAGGATGAACTCTCCAAGCACGGCCAGTGGATGCTGGACCCCTTCTCCGCCTCGGCCAATTCCT
>VGSO01000025.1 GCA_016874945.1 Deltaproteobacteria bacterium | reverse complement strand
GCGAACGGCGAATCTCCGCCTGGAGACCCATTATGATCGTTTCTGCCTCGGGTATGATCAGCGGTTTCATAACCAGACCATACCAAAAAAATTTCACATGCGCAATTATTTATGACGCTATGTATAACAACTAAAAACTTCATTATTTCCCCGGTGGCGGCGGCTTTTTGGGGAGTTCTTCCAGCCCCACCTTATCCTTCAGCTCCCGGGTCACCCGGGCGCCTTCTTCCATGTTCCGGACAATGTGAGGGGTGATGAGCACCAGCAATTCGGTCTTTCTCTTTGAGGTCCTATAGGCGCCAAAGAGGGAACCTATCAAGGGGATTCTTCGGAGGCCGGGGGCGCCGCTATCGTCCACGGTTTTGTCCTCCCGGATGAGCCCCCCCAGCACTATGGTCTGGTTATCCCCGGTGGTCAGGGAGGTCTTGGCCTGGCGAATGGAGATCCGGGGAGAAGTCTCCCCAATCTGGACAGGCAAGGCGTTGCTCACTTCCTGGGTGATCTCCAGGGTTACCAGGCCCTTGGCGTTGATCTGGGGTTTCACCGCCAGGATGATGCCGGTGGAGCGGTACTGCACCGTGGAAGTGGAAAACAAAGTAGTCCCGCCGAGCAAAGGGGTGGATTCGGAGGTTTTAATGGGCACGTCTTCGCCGATCTGGATGCGGGCCTCCTGGTTGTTGGCGGCCATGATTTGGGGTGAGGCCAGGATTTCGGCTCTTCCCTGGGAGGCCAGGAGGTTGATCAGAGCCTTAAATTGATTCGCGGTATCGGACACAATGAAGGAAAACCCCTGGGCTGCGGCGAAGACCGCGGCCGCGGGGCTGACGATTTCCAATCCTGTAAGGCCTGAGAAAAAGGGAGCAGGAGTGGTGGTGCCATCGGTGTCCTTGGTTTCGGTGGCCTTGGCCCCCAAAGCGAATTGGATGCCATAGGAAAGATCGTCCGTAAGGTTCACCTCGGCGATGAGCACTTCGTTGAGCACCTGGCGGGGCATGATGTCCAGGCTTTTCAGGATGCGGGAGATGACGTTCCACTCGTGGGGCGGGGCCACCACCACCAGAAGGTTGTTTTCCTCATCGGGAATGATGCGCACCCCTTCCTTGGGGCTGACCCCGGTGGGGGCCGCGCCGGGGGCTCCGGGAACGGCCCGTTCTCTGGGCGCCATGGCCCCAGGGGCTCCCGGCTCACCCGGGGCCGGAGGGATGGTCTGACTCTCGGGGCCGCCACCCACTCCGGTCATCCTGGAGGTCCCCAGGCCGCCGGTCCCCATCCCCCCTACGCCACCCATGCCCGTCCCTCGCGGGCCGCCTATTCCGGTGCTGAAGGGCGCTCCGGTCTCCGGTTTAACCTCCTTGATGGTAGGCGCGGCCGGCTGCCCGCCGTAAACCTGGGTAAGAAGGTTGGCCAGGTTTTTGGCCTTGTAATTCTCCACATGATAGACGTGGACGTTGGCCAGGATGTCGGTGCGGCTGTCCAGTTGCTTCACCCAGTAAACGGCCCGCTCCATCAAAGACCCGGAAGTGGCCAGGATCATCACCGAGGTGAGGCGGCCCACGGACAGGAAGCTAACTCCGAACTTGCCCTTCTCTTTTCCGGCCAGGGTGCCATAAGCGGTGAAAATGGTCTCCAACTCGCCGATAATTTCATGGGGGTCGGTGTTGTGCACCTTCACCAGGCGCACCAGGGTTTGGGCCAGGGCCCGGGTGTCCACCAGGTGGATGAGCTTTAATAATTTATCCAGGTTGTCGGGGGTGTCCACCAGGACCAAGGCGTTGTGGGAGGCTTCGGTGATGCTGCCGCCGGTGGACATCAAGGGCTTGAGCACCGGCACCATCTCCTTGGCTCCGGTCTGCTCCAGAAAAACCACCTGGGCCCGCATCCCCGGGGGCACCTCCCCCTTGATGTATACCGGCACCGGCTGGGTGGCGGCTTTATCCAGGGGGACGATTTTATAAACCTTGTCCATTTGGACCATGGTGGCCCCATTGACGTTGAGCAGGGTTTCCATGATGGTAAGGAGCTCGCTTTGGGTGAGCTTCCCCGAGGCCCGGACGTTGACGGTGCCTTTGACCTTGGGGTCGATGGAGTAATTAAGTCCCATGGTCTCGGCCAGGACCCGGATGGCTTCCACCAGGTCGGCGTTTTTCAGGTTCAGATCGATGGGAAAAACTTTTTCTCCCGGTGGCGGGGTCTTGCGGGGCGCGGGGGGTACTTTTTTCAGAGCCGCAGTGTAAGATTCCAAGACCCGGTCATCCATCTCTGGGTCAGGCTTTTTTTCCGGTTTGGCCGCCTTGGGCTTAACGGGAGGCGTGGTCACGGTCACCGGCACCCGTCGGGATGGGGGGGGACCGGGCGGCGCGGCCACTTGGGCGGGCCCGGCGCAACCCATAAAGCCCGGCAGGAGAAAGATGAGCGCCAGACCTGGCAGCCAGGCGAGCTTCTTAAGTTTTTTCATGAATCCCACATCACTGGGCATCATCACTGGCCTCTAATCAGGAAAATTCAGAGTCTTCCGTCCTTCTTGGCCTTGGAAAACCACGGCCTCGTTAGAGATTTCCACCACCTTGAAGCCCTCCCATTCCTCCCCCTGATGCACCACCTCCACTTCCGGACCCTTGCTCCCGCCGGAGGAAGAACGCCCGCCGGTGGCAGTCCGGCCGATGAGGGCGGCCCGGTCGTTTCCAATGATGATGACCCCCAGGAGTTGGCGGCCTTCCAGGCTGCTTTTGGTTTTGCCGCTGGGGCCCCCGGTGAGTTCAGGCCCGGTGCGGTCCTGGGCAAAAAGATTTTTGGTGGATACCGTCCTAAAGGCGTTGAGGGCCTGAGTATCCCGCAGCAAGGGAGTGCTGGGGACTTCCGGCCCCGGAGTCCGGGTGACCGCAGGGGTGCCTTCTTCACTCCACCAGATGTGGACAATGCCCCACAGCAGCAGGCCGTTGGCCAGAAGCAGCAGGAGATGCCAGAGCAGGCCCCGGCGGCTCATCAACTTGTGGTCCCCTTTTTCTCCGGCCCTTTCTTGATGATTCCGGAGACCACCAGGTTGACTTGCAGCGAACTCGTTTCTTTCTGCGTCCCCGATACCCAGCGGGGGGAACTTACTTCCATTTCGGGGATGAAAAGGAATTTCTTATGATGTTCCAGGTTGTAGAGAATGGTCACCAGTTGGGGCACAGTGACGGAAAGTTGCACCTGCACCGGCACTTCCAGGTAGGCCCCGGCATCCCGGGCCGTCAAGATCTTGGTGCTGGTAAGGGTCGCCCCGTGGTTGCTGGCAAGGTTTTTTAATATTTCCTGGAGGTCCGCGGCGGCCACCGCGGGGTTGGCCCCGGTAAGGAACTGCCCCTCCATCTGGCTCACGGCGGTTTTCATGGCCTTGTTAGCCTGCTCCACCTTGGCCTTGCTGGCCAACAGAGCCTGGTACTTGCCCCCCAACTGGCGCTTGCGGGCCAGTTCCTGGGACCAGGACTCCTCCAGGGAGATAATGGGGCTGATCACCGCCAGATAAAGGAAGATGATGGCCAAACCTCCCCCCAGAATCCAGGCCAGGCGGCGCTGCTGGGGAGTAAGTCCCTCAGGAAGCAGGTTCCAGGATTTTAATTTCTGCTTTAATTTTAAAATGTTCGAGCTTAGTAGCATCGGTCACTATGGGTGAGGCAAATTCGGTTTTTGTAAGCCAGCCGGATTTGTCCAGCAAAGGTATCAGGTCCGAGGCGGACCTGGACATGCCGCTCATCTCTATGTTCTGGCGGCTGATGCGCACGTGAAAGAGCCAGGTGTTGTCCGGAATTACCGCAGTTAAGTCCTTGAGAATTTTTAACTTATCTGGAGCTTGCTCCAAGCGCCGCACGCTTTGCAACATTTTGACCTGATTCCGGGTTTCTTCCAGCAGTCCTTCGACCTGCCGCACTTCCGGGGTGATTTGGGCCAACTGCTGGTCCGCCTGGTAAAGGAGAACCCGTTTGTGGATGAAGGCGCTGCCCAGCCAGATGACCACCAATCCGGCTAAGGTTAACAATAATAGTTTATTTAAGGAAAATCCACCTACTTTTACCGGAGCCCGTTGGTCTTCGGGCAGGAGATTGGCCTTGAAGGGCACTTTTCCCAGGGCTCGCATGGCGGCCCCCACCGCGGGCAAAGCCACCCCGGGGTCGGCCTCCGGCGGCAGACCTGCCAGGGAAAGGGCTTGGGCCGGGACCACCTCCAGACCCTGGTTCTTAATAATGGCGCCAACCTCCAGCCCCAGGTTCTCCGGTCCATAGAGGCAAACGGCCTTGGAACCGTTTACCGCCCCGGTTAGGCGTTCCAGGTCTTGGGCCAGGAGTCCCCGTAGTTTCCCGGGGGAAGTCCGCTTCTGATAAAAAGCCTGCAGGGTGCGGCCTTGAACCTGGGCCAACTCATAGCCTTCCGACTCCAGATGGAGTAACAGCCAGGAAGAGGGAAGGCGTCCAGCCAGCAGGGCGAAGACGTTGGCCGCGGCTTGAGGGGCGGGTTCCAGGGCCAGGGGACGCACCCCCGCCTGAATCAGGAGGTTTAAGCAGCGCTCCAGCGGCCCCCGGGGGAGGGCCAGGAGCATGAGATGGATTTCCGTTTCCGTATCTCCCAAGACCTGGAAGTCATAGAAAAGGTTTTCCGCCGGCAGAGGCAGGAACCGGTCCAGTTCGTAGGCCACCACTTGGGCCAGGTTCTCCCCCGCGGCCTTGGGCAGGCTGACCTGCTGGGTGAACCCCAGGTCCCGGGCCACCGCCAGGCTCACCGGGCAGCCTCCCAGGCCCCAGCGGGAGAGATTTTCCTGGAGGGGCAGACTAAGGTCCTCCAGCAGCTCCAGGGTGCAGGGGAAATGGTGGTAATGCTTGATCTGCGCTCCGCCAAGCCCCTTTTCCAGGTGGACCAGGGTCAGCCCGGCGCGGTCCAGGTAAATCCCCAGGCCGGCGGCCCCGGCCAGGAGCTCGGAGGTGAGGGTTTGCGCCCAGTTACGAAGACGGTTCATCAAGTTTGAATATTTCCCTGTTATGAAAAGTTCCGTAAATTGGGTGGCACAGGCTTTCCAGCCTGTGCCGGCGCAGGCTGAAGCCTGCGGCTACAAAACTTTTCATGGTTTGCGGGTGGGCCGCAGGACCATGAGGAGCTGACCTGAAAAGTTTGTTGGATAACCAATAATATATAGTTATTTTAATTAGTTACAATAATTGGCGCATTAAATTAGTTTACATAATGAGGCTCTTGCAAAACTCGTTTTGTTGTCATCCTGAACGAAGTGAAGGATCTCAACCTCTTGTAAATACGAGATTCTTCGCTTCGCTCAGAATGACAAGGGGCGGCAATAAGTAATTTTGCCAGAGCCTCATAATATCCCCGACAAATTTTCATGCCTTACGGGTGGGCCAAAGGCCCATGTGCGACTGCTTTGAAAAGTTCAAGATGCACAGGCTGGAAAGCCTGTGCCACCAATACTTTTCATTGTTTTGAGAGAGCCGCAGATTCATGAGCGACTGCCCGGAAAAAAAGTCTCTGTGTAGAGCACGCCGCGACCAACCTTAAAGCAAATCTGTTATGCATCAGTATAGCAAAATCCTTTATCCGGGAAAATCATCGACCCAGTTTATGATGCCCCAGGGGACTTCGGCGGCCAGATCCAGGCGAGCCAGCACCTTGATGGTGTGGCGCGCCTTCTTATTATTTACCATGCCCGTGGCTTTTATGGTGCAAAAAGGCGAACTCTGGAAGCTGAAGGGCGCCTGGGTCTGGGTGATCCGGGGATCAGCCGCCCGGGGCGGCAGCTCCTGCATCTGGCGGTAAGGCGCCGCCTGCCTGCTGGAAATAATGGTGAGGGCCTGGTCCGGAGAAAAGCCTACGGCCTGCAAAACTTCCAAGGGGGCGGTGTTTACGTTTATGTTGACGCTGAGGGACATCACCGTGAACCAGTCGGACAGGCGAGGAAGCAGGGGGCTGTTTTCAAAGCCCTTGACCCAGGCCAGTTCCTCCACCGTATCGAAACGGGTTCTACGGGAAGAGGACATCGCCCTCTCCGGGCGGAATCCCCCCGGAGATATAAGGGTAGAGGGAGGAGGCGGAGCACCCGGCTGTTTCCGCCAATCCAGAATGTTGGCGACTAAGGTCTTAATCCGGTCCGGGGTCATTCCCAAGGCCATGAAGAAATTGGTCAGGGTCATCTCGTTGGCTTGATTCAAGTTGATTTTGCCCCCCTCATCCCCCACCCGGACTTCCACCTCCCCCCCCGGGAGCTCAATGATCCGGGAGGTCTGGTCCAGCCGCCAGATGGAGGCCGGCAGAGGCTGCTCTGCAAATCCCGGGGTCCGGCGGATCTCAGTGACCTTGGTTTCCGCGAGTTTGCCCAAGGCGTAAAAGACCCCGGCCTCAGCCAGGCGGCGGGCCTGCTGGGCGTCCCGGTAGTTGGAGGTGAGTTTGATTTCGGTGCGCCATTCCTTAGCATAGCTCAGTATCAGTACGCTGATGAGCACCAGGACCCACATCACCAGCAGCAGGATCACCCCTTCCTCACCTTTCCCGGACGGGGTGTTAAGTGAGGCAGGGGTCCGGCCTCTGCAGTTACCTTGGCCCACTTGGCCCAGCTTTATTTTCCGCCACATAGATGGGAATCAGCCATTCCTGGGATTCCTGTCCCACCAGGCCCAGTTTCACCCGCACCCAGTCGGGCAGGTGCTTTTCTTTTTCCGCGTCCCAGGCTTCCTTTTCTTCCCCGCCCCGGCCATAGGAAAAAGTCAGGGCAGTCACCCCCCGTAAGATTATCTGGCGGATCTCCACCACCTCAGGGTTCTCCTGCCAATCCCGGCTGTTGACCTGCTCCACCGCCAGGACTCCCCGGCCGGCCTCATCCTGGCCCAGGAGCGGCCGCCAGTGATAAATTCCCCCCAGACTATGGGCTTCCAGGGGGAGGACGGTTAAAAACCGCACCTGGTGCGGCTCCCCCAAGAAATAGAGGCTTTTTCCCGGAACTCCCCGCACCCCGGACCTCAGGGAGCGCTCCAGGATGGTGCGGCCCACCCGCAATTCCTGGAGCTGCTCCGCCGCAAATTGACCCCGGCGCACTCCTTTCAGACTCAGGTTCAGAGCGGTGAAGGCCACCAGGGACAGGAGAGCCGTCAAGCCCAAGGCCACCATGAGCTCCAGCAACGTGAAGCCCGCGTTGCCGTAAATTTTCTGGTGATTCTCCATAAATGAGTGATCACTGGTCACAGGTCACTAACCACTGGCAACTAACTCTTAAGGGCGGCGATCCTGGCGGTCTGCAGGTCCACGGACTTATCCCGGCCCCGCTCCCGCCAGGAAACGGTAACCTGAATGAGGAAGCATTTGATTTGCTTGTTTGTATTAGGAACCTTGGTCTCGTACTGGGGGGTCACCCGCACCCGGTAGCCGTAACGGCCGTCCTGGCCTTGATAGTTGGCCTCTTCCAACTTGCGAATGTCACATTGCTCCTGAAGAACCTTCTCCGCCACCATGAGGGCCTGGACATGAGCCCGGGTAGTTTCCTGGGCCCGGAGCACGGTGGTAAGGATCTGGATTAGGACTACCAGCACCAGGCCCATCAAGGTGGTGGCTACCAGGACTTCCAGCAGGCTGAAACCGGCGTGGTTAGTAGCTTTGGATTTCATGAAAGATATTTCCTCACCCAGACACCGAGTTTATTGATGGTGTGGCCTGGTGCGTCAGCGCTCCGCGCCGAAAAAATTTTCCTTGGGATAATCTTTGTGTCCTGGTGTCTTAGTGGTTGATTTAAGTCTTCCCTTCGGTCCTAATGGACACCTTTCCGGTGATGATTTCCACTTCCAGGATCTGCTCCCCTGTCAGTCCGGTGAGAGCCAGTTTGCCGCCGCTGGAAGTGCCATCCCCATAAAACGCAATGAAACCCTGGCGTTTTTCCATATCCTGCCACACCAGATGAGCGTCTTTGATGCCGACCCCCGGAGCCAGCTCCCCGGTTCCGGTAAGCCCCTCCACCCGGTAGCGCCCGGACTTGACGTTCACAAAGACCCGAACCCGGCGATGCTGGGTGGCGGCAGCGCTGCGGGCGGCCTTGAGGCTAACGGTCAACTGCCTGAGGCTGGCCCGCTCCCGTTCCCGCATCCAACTGCGGTACATCCCCGGCAGCACCAATCCCAGGAGAAGGCTCATGAGAGCCAACACCGCCACCAGCTCCAGCAACGTGAAGCCGCCAGAAGATGGTTTTCGGTTTTCGGTTTTCGGTTTTCTGTATGGCACGGTTGCCTGGTGGCCTATCAAGTTGTCAGTTTGGAGGCCTGTCATTAATATTGAGGCGTGTCCAGTCCTGCGGCAGGGGGGCGCTCCCCTTTACCACCCCGGCTACTGCCCGGCGGTCCAATTGTTGATGTCCGCCGCTTCCCCGTCTCCGCCGGGCTGGCCGTCGGCCCCCAGGGAATACAGGTCATAGGGACTGTGTTCGCCGGGATACTTGTATATATAGTCCCGCCCCCAGGGGTCCTTGGGAAGCGCCTTATCCAAATAGGGCCCCCCCCAGGAGGGCAGGCTTTCCGGCCGCTGGTACAGGGATTTCAACCCTTCTTCCTCGGAGGGGTAGCGCCCCACGTCCAGGTGGAAGAGGTCGAGAGCCGTTCCCAGAAGTTGTATCTGGGCCTGGGCCGTCTTCGCCTTGGCTTTGCCCACCCGGCCCATGAGGCGGGGGCCCACCAGGGCCGCCAGGAGGCCCAGGATAAACAGGACGATCATCAATTCGATGAGGGTGAAGCCGGCTTGGCGGTCCTTTTTCTCCTGCACCGCTTTCCTCCTTGCCTAGAATTGTATCTCGTAAAGGTTCAAAATGGGGAGCAACAGCGACACGATGATAAAAGCCACCACCACCGAGGTGACCAGGATGAGCACCGGCTCCAGCAGCGCCAAAAACCGCCGCACCGTGGCCCGGGCGTCGCTCTCCAGGGAGTCCGCGGCGGACAGCAACATTTCCGCCAGGTGTCCGGTCTCTTCACCGATGGCCACCATCTGCAAGAAAAGCTCCGGGAACATTCCCACTTTCTTAAGCAGCCCCGACAGGTGCTGGCCTTTTTCCACGTTGGCCAGGACTCCGCCCATGGCCCGGGCCAGGTACCGATTGTTCACCGAAACCTGCACCACTTGGAGGGCCGGAACCAGGGGCACCCCATTGGTGAGCAAGGTCCCCAGGGTCTTGGAGAAAAAGGCCGCAGCCACCCGGCGGGTCAGATCGCCGATAAAAGGGGCGCTGATCTTGAAGCGGTCCACGGCCATCCGTCCTTGAGGGGTGCGGAGGAGACGCACCACCACCAGGGCCAGCAGCGCCAGGGTCAATCCGGCGAGCCACCAGTAAGAGCGGAACGCCCCGCTCAGGCTGATGAGCAGCCGGGTGCTCCAGAACAGGTTCTGGCCCATCTCCTTAAAAAAGTCTTCAAACCGGGGCACCACGTAAAGGAGCATGAGAATCAACGAACTGGCGCCCACCCCGGCCAGGATCATGGGGTAAATCAACGCGGTGAGGAGGTAGCTCCGGAGTTCGCTCACCGTCTTCAAATAATCGCCCAGGCGGAAGAGGGCTTCTTCCAGGAACCCGCCGGTTTCTCCGGCCCGGATCAGGCTGACGTAAAGAGTGGAAAAGATATGGTGGCGGCTCAGGGCCTCGGAAAAGGTCTTGCCGGCTTGGAGGTCCTGGAGCATTTGGGCGAGAATGGCCTTCATCGCCGGTCGGGTGGTAACTTCCAGGAGGGCCTGGAGGCTCCGGTCCAGGGGAAGGCCGGCTTTGAGCAGCGCCGCCAGTTCTTGGGTGAATAGCACCACCTCCCTCATGGGCACCCGGCCCCGGACCTTGACCAAGCGCTCCTGCCAGGCCGGGGCTCCGCCTTCGGTGGTGATGCGCAAGGGGATGAGGCCCCCCTGCTGGAGTTGCTGCACCACCAGGCGTTCCTCCCGGGCTTCCAGGATGCCGGTGACGATGTTGCCCTTGTAGTCGCTGGCCCGGTAATGAAAAAGGGGCATTTTTTATTCTTTCTCTAATATTAACACCTGGAGGAGCCAGTTCTCGGCGTTATTTTTTTCTTTTACTGAAAACCGAAGACCGAAAACCGAAAACCGTCTTCATTACTCCTGGGTCACCCGCAGCACTTCCTGGGTGGTGGTGAAGCCCTGGGCCACCTTGTGCCAGCCGTCTTCGGCCATGGTCAGCATGCCCTGTCTGATGGCGGCCTGACGAATGGCCACCGCGTCGGCCTGCTTGAGGATCAACTGGCGTACGGTTTCCTCCACCGGGAGCAGCTCATAAATGCCGGACCGGCCCTGGTAGCCTGTTTGGGCGCAGGCCGGGCAGCCCCGGCCCACAAATTCTTTCCCTTGGAAAGAAATGGGGATTCCCCCCTTGATTTGCGGGGGAGCGGAAGAAGTCACCGGCGTTTTGCACTCCAGGCAGATGAGGCGCACCAGCCGCTGGGCCAGTATGCCCATCACCGCGGAGGCCAGGAGGTAGTCCTCGATGCCCATCTCCAGGAGCCGGGTCACCGCGCCCGCGGCGTCGTTGGTATGCAGGGTGCTGAACACCAGGTGGCCGGTGAGCGCCGCGTGGACCGCGATTTCCGCGGTCTCCCGGTCCCGGATTTCCCCCACCAGGACCACGTCCGGGTCCTGGCGGACGATGTGACGCAGCCCCCGGGCAAAGGTCAGCCCGATGCCGGGCTTTACCTGCATCTGGGTCACTCCGGCCAGCCGGTACTCCACCGGGTCTTCAATGGTGATGATTTTCTTATCCGGCGAATTGATGCGCTCCAGGGCCGCATACAGGGTGGTGGTTTTACCGCTGCCCGTGGGGCCGGTGACCAGGATCATGCCGTGGGGCTTGTGAATGAGCTGATCAAACTGCTCGAACTGCCGGGGCGGAAAACCCAGGCGGTGCAGGTCCAGAATGACCTTTTCCCGGTCCAGGATCCGGATGACCATGCTTTCGCCCAGCAGGGTGGGGATAGTGGATACCCGGAAGTCGATATCCCGGCCCTTGACCTTGAGGCGGAAGCGTCCGTCCTGGGGGAGGCGGCGCTCGGCGATGTCCAGCCGGGACATGATCTTCAGCCGGGAAAGGACCGCGGCCTGGAGGCCCTTGGGAGGTGATTCGGCCTCATAAAGGAGCCCGTCTTTACGGTAGCGCACCCGGAACTCGTTTTCAAAAGGCTCCAGATGAATGTCGCTGGCCCCGATTTCGATGGCCCGCAGCACCAGGAGGTTCACCAACTGAATGATGGGCGCTTCCTTGGCCATGTCTCGCAGGTGGCCGATCTCCGCGGCCTCCTCCGTAACGGTTTCCACCTCTTCCGCATCCAGGTCCCCCACCAGGCGGGCCATGCGGCTGCCGGGCTGGTACACTGTTTCGATGAGTTCCAGGATCTCTTCTTCCGAAGCCGGGACGGGAGAAATGCGGACGCCCAGGGCCACTTCCAGGGCGGCCCGGGTGTCGGGGTTATCCGGGTCGGCCATAGCCATGAGGACCCCACCGTCTTCCCGCTTCAGGGGCAGGACCCGGTGCTCCTTCAGGTAGCGCACCGACAGATCCGCGAAAGGCTCGATGGCGCCCCATTCTTTGAGGCTGGGGGGCCGGGCGGTCATGATTTATTCTCCCTCATGGCGGTTAGTCCTTGGCGGTTAAGAAGAAAATTTTCTAAGACTATTGTGGCGGCTCTGGTGGTTCCATCTCTTCCGGGACGGCATCCTCCACCGCTTCAGGTTCAGGCTCAAGCTCAGGGGGAGGCCCAGGGGGGGGCGCAGGAACATTACCCCTGCGGGCCTTCCCGGGAGCCGTGGGAGTGTCCGTCTGGGGAGATGAAGGGGGCTGGCCCGGTTCCCCCGAGTTGGTGATGTGCAGGACGCCCTTCTCATCGGTATATTTTTTGACCTTGGCCACCGCTAAACCATTAAGAAATATCGCCAGCGCCATCAGGGCCGCAGCCAGAAAGATTTTCCAAGCCATATCAGGAGGCTTCCTCCGTTGCAAACAGGCCGGACCGAAATCAACCTGGATGATTGTGTCGAGTTATTAAAATAATTTTAAGTAAATAGGGCAGGAAAAACAAGATGGGCAAAATAATGGCGGGAACCGCGGGGAAATTATTATCAAGACACCAAAGATGCGCCGCGGGCAATTTCTGGTCCATTCCCTGATGTGAGCTAAGGGAAGGGGAATGGAAGGGCCCTCCCGAATTTTCTTTTCCCCGTCCTCCAAGGGAAAGTTTTGGCCGGAAGGAGCGGGGTCCAAGGCCGCGCCTTACCCGGCGTCTTGGAGGGGGTGGGGATGGAAGTTAGAAACGCCGGGGACTGACGCCCCTTGGCTCACCCCTCAAATCCTCTCCTCTTCCCCCACGGCATCCCAGGCCAGCCGGGCCGCGCCCAGGAGTCCGGCATCGTCGCCCAATTGGGCGGGGACGATGCTCAGGGCTTCACGGGGGAAGAGGGTGAGGCGGCGGTGCAGTTCTTCCCGCATGAACAGGTGGAAGACTTCCCAGGCCCGGGCGAACCGGCCGCCGATGACCACCCGGGGGAGGCCCAGGAGGTGCACCACAGAAGCAATGGCCTGGCCCAGGGCCTTGCCCACCCGCTCGAAGGCCTTGATGGCCAGGGGGTCGCTTTGCCGGGCGGCGGCCACCAGGGCTTCGCCCCCCAGGGCGTCCGGGTCGGCGCGGTAGAGTTCTTCCAGCCAGGAGGACGCGCCCTGGGCCAGTTGTTCCTTGACCCAGGTTACGGCCCAGAAGCCCGAGGCCAGGGTTTCCAGGCAGCCCCGGTTGCCGCAGTGGCACCGGCGGCCGTCGGGGTCCAGGGTGATATGGCCGATTTCCCCGGTGGTGCCCTGGGTTCCCTGCCACACCCGGCCATTCAAGATGAGCCCGCCGCCCACCCCGGTGCCCAGGGTAATGCCCAGCATCTGGTCGTGGCCCCGGCCGGCGCCCAGCCAGTATTCCCCCAGGGCGAAGAGATTGGCGTCGTTTTCCAAAAACATGGGCCAGGGCGATAGAGGTTTAAGGCGGGAAATGAGGGCCAAGTCATTCAGGGCCGGGATATTGGGAGAGAAGGCCACCCGGCCCTCCTGGGGCAGAATCCGTCCGGCCACTCCCAGACCCACGGCCTGGATTTCCAGACCCCGGGATTGGGCCTCCTCGCGGCAGGCGGCCAGGTCCGCCGCCAGGCCTTGGACCATGGCATCCTGGTCCGGCATGGTGTCCGTGGCGGTCTCCCAACGGCCCAGGATTTGGCCGTCCCGGTTCACCAGGGCCCAGCGGACATTGCTGCCCCCCAGATCGATGCCCACTACCACAGGTTCTTTGGCCATCAGGTCACCGTATATACAGTTTCCGGTTTTCGGTTAAAAGAAAAACCCGAATGTTGCAGCCACATGCCGCCCTAAGATTGTCTTAAATGTGGAACAGCCGCCCCCGGCTGTTCGAAATCTAGTGGCACAGGCCTCCGGCCTGTGGTCAAGAGTTGAGATATTCAAAAAGATGACCACAGGCTGAAAGCCTGTGCCACTCAAACAATTGACCTATACTTTCACTTCAGCAAAAGGGAGCGGATTCTCAAATGTGCATTAATTTATTCAATCTAGAATAATAAGTCTCCAATTACTTCCTGCAACCGGGCTGCCGGAATCGCTCCGGGCCGCACCAGGCGCGGCGGGGCGCCGCTCGCGTCCACGATGGAGGAAGGCAGCCCCCCGGGGCAGGGGCCCGCATCCAGGATCAATTCCACTGCCTCGCCAAACTCTGCGGCCACCTCTGCCGCGGTGGCCAGGGCCGGCCGGCCCGAGCGGTTGGCGCTGGTGCCGGTCATCGGGAACCCCAGCGCCGCCAGCAGTCTGAGCGTCACGTCCTGCCGGGGCTGGCGCACCGCAATGGCGCCGGTGGAGCCGGTCAAAAGCCGAGGCAAATTTTCTCTGGCCGGAAAGATAATAGTCAACGGCCCGGGCCAGAACCGGGCCATAAGTTTCTTGGCCGCCTCCGGGACCGCCCGGGCCACCTGGGGCAGCATCTCCGCCCCGGCCACCAGGATGAGCACCGGCTTGTCCTCGGGCCGTTCTTTTAAAGCAAACAGCCGGGCCAGGGCCTCTTCCTTGAAAGGGTGGACCGCCAGGGCGTAAAAGGTCTCCGTGGGCAGGGCCAGCACCGCCCCGGCCTTCAACAGCCTCCCGGCCTCTTGAATAAAATCCCCGGCCTCTTCCTCCCGCCACCTCCAGATCCGGCCCATGGTTCAATCATACCCTGCATGGAGCGCCCAGGCAAAGGATTTGTCAAGAGTTAGGGATTTGGAAGAAGAAATGGGTATTGTGAAAGGATAGCCATACTAAATGTTGCAGGATTCGACCAAATCAAGCTTTGGGCTAAGGAAAAAAAACGACAAATTTCTCATCCCTTCCATCTAAATAATTTTGTTTAAGTTTTCTATTATCCTCCCATTTGAGACTTCATAAACATTTCCAATGCTTTTGTCATAAGAGAAGAAAGAACCGGATTGGAACTAATCTCCTTAATCCTATTTAACCAAGTCTTTTTCTCTTCGGGGGAAGAGACGACCGAGCAATTTCATTTTCAAATTTAGACAAAAAATCTATAGTAATATGCAATATATTATTATTGCCTTGAATAATGGCACTTCCAGTAATTGGTGCATTTATAGTAATGCTCTTATTTTCAATGGGTCGATAGGTTTGATAAAGTGGATTATTTTTTTCCAGGATAGCAATCCCCTTTTCTGTGATATAAGCATAATTGGCAGTATCAGCTACTATATAGCCAAGTTTATGAAGTTCAACGCCATAACGATTCATGAAAAAATTAAAATCTATAGATAACTCATAAGCTATATTTTTAAGGTTTACGCGGGTGAATTCTCCTTTTTCTCTTCTTGCACGATTAATGGTATCCAGAATTTTAAAAGAAATAAAAGTATCATTATCCATATGAGGTTGCAGTTGGCGTTTGCGTAGATAGCTCCGGACATTTTTAACCAATTCGTCTTGCTGGTGGGGGCGATTTTTTCTGATGGTATTGCTCTTCACGTCCTGGTTGGGCAATTCATCGGGGTTCAA
>VGSO01000024.1 GCA_016874945.1 Deltaproteobacteria bacterium | reverse complement strand
GGGGACAACGTGCAGCTGTCGGTGACCCTGATTTCGCCGGTGGCCCTGGAAGAGGGTCTGCGCTTCGCCATTCGGGAAGGCGGCCGCACCGTGGGCGCCGGCGTGGTAAGCCAAATTCTGGAATAGGCCATGAGAGATATTGTCACCTTAGCCTGCAGCGAGTGTAAGCGCCGAAACTATACCACCACCAAGAACAAGCGGCGGACCCCGGATCGGCTTAATTTCAAGAAGTACTGTCCCTTTTGCCGGACCCACACCCTGCATCGTGAGACCAAATAGAGGGAAACTGCAGGCCAGTAGCTCGAACGGTTAGAGCGCCGGTCTCCAAAACCGGATGTTGGGGGTTCGAATCCCTCCTGGCCTGCCATTTATGGCACAAGGAACGTCCGGCCCCGGGGTCATTACAGGTAAGGGTCCCGCCAAAGAAAAGATTTTCCTGCAATTCCCCCCATAAACGTTTTTAGGGATGGGTGCAGGAAGGGGTGGCAAGCCCTGCGGAAGGCTTTACTCCCCTGGCTGGATTTATTGGCCTTTACGGGCAGGCATGATTTAAGGGCATAATTTACATGAAAAAGGACAAGACCAAGCCCAAGGGAGCCTCCAAAGAGGCGGCCTCCGGCGGAGTTAAGGGCCAGGTGGTCAAGCTCAAGACCCGTAAGCCCAAACCTTCCCTGGTGAGCCGGCTGCCTTCGGTAAAGGAATATTGGGTTAAGACCAAACAATTCGTCATCGAGGCGGCCCAGGAGCTGAAAAAGGTGACCTGGCCCAGCCGCAAAGAGGCCCTGGGCGCCACCGGCGTCGTCTTGTTCCTGGTGGTGGTCATCTCGTTGTTTTTGGGGCTGGTGGATTTCGGCCTTTCCCGGCTGGTCCGCACATTAATTCATTGAGGATAGCAGGGCCGTGGCCCACAAGTGGTACATAATTCATGCGTATTCCGGGTTCGAGCTGAAGGTGAAAAACGCCATTTTGGAGCGGGCCAAATCCCGGGGTCTGGAGGACCTGGTCAGCGAGGTGCTGGTGCCCACGGAGATGGTGGAAGAGATGGTCAAGGGGGAGCGCAAGGTTTCCGCCCGCAAGTTCTTCCCGGGCTACGTGCTGGTTAAGATGGAGCTCACCGACGAATCCTGGCACCTGGTGAAAGACACCCCCAAGGTTACAGGTTTTGTGGGCAGCAAGGAAGAGCCGGTGGCCATCCCCGAGGCCGAGGCGGAAAAGATCATCGCCCAGATACAGGAGGGGGTGCTCAAGCCCAAGCCCAAGATCAAGTTCGAGATGGGAGACAAGGTTCAGGTCATCGACGGGCCGTTTACCAATTTCACCGGGGTGGTGGACGAGGTGCGGGCGGACCGGGGCCGGGTCAAGGTAATGATCAGCGTCTTTGGCCGGCCTACGCCGGTGGAACTGGAATTTACGCAGTTGGAAAAAGTTTAGCAGTCAGCAGCCAGCAGCCGGCAGCCAGGGGAAAAGACACTGGCGGCTCACGGCTGGCGCCCTTCATAGAGAAAAGGTCTAATATGGCGAAGAAAGTCATTGCGCAAATCAAACTGCAACTCCCCGCGGGCCAGGCCAACCCTTCGCCCCCGGTGGGCCCCGCCCTGGGTCAGCACGGGGTCAACATCATGGAATTCTGCAAGTCCTACAATGCCCGCACCGCCGGGCAGGAAGGGACCATCATTCCGGTGTTGATCACCGTTTACGCCGACCGCTCCTTCACCTTCGTCACCAAGACGCCGCCGGCGTCGGTATTGCTGAAGCAGGCGGCCCAATTGGCTAAAGGCTCCAAGGAGACCAAGCGGGAGAAGGTGGGCCAGATCACCCGGTCCCAACTGGAGGACATCGCCCGGCAGAAGATGCCGGATTTGAACACCGCCAACCTGGAGATGGCCATGCACTCCATCGCCGGCACCGCCCGGAGCATGGGCATCGAAGTGGTGGAATAAATTTCGTTGTCATTCTGAGCGAAGCGAAGAATTTAGATTCTTCGGTCGCTGCGCTCCCTCAGAATGACAGATTAAGCAATTTTTAACTCTAAGGAGAGTTTCGGATGCCGAAACATGGAAAGCGATATCGGGAGGTGGCCGCCAAGGTCGACCGCACGCACCGCTATCCTTTCGCCGAGGCCGTAAAACTGGCCCTGGAGACGGCCAGCACCAAGTTTGACGAAACCCTGGACGTGGCCGTGGCCCTGGGGGTCAACCCCCGGCACGCGGACCAGATGGTCCGGGGCGCGGTGGTCCTGCCCAACGGGCTGGGCAAAACCGTGCGGGTGCTGGTGTTCGCCAAGGGCGAGAAGGAAAAGGAGGCCCTGGACGCGGGAGCGGATTACGTGGGCGCGGAAGACTTCATCGCCCGCATTCAGGGAGGCTGGATGGATTTTGACAAGGCCGTGGCCACACCGGACCTCATGGGCCAGGTGGGCCGCATCGGCAAAATCCTGGGCCCCCGGGGCCTCATGCCCAACGTCAAGGTGGGCACCGTGACCTTTGACGTGGCCAAGGCCGTCAATGACCTCAAGGGCGGTAAAGTGGACTTCCGGGTGGACCGGGCCGGAGTGGTGCACGCCCCCGCCGGCAAGGCGTCCTTCGGGGCCGAAAAGCTGCTCCAGAACCTGGCGGCGCTCATGGACACCCTGGTGCGCCTCAAACCGACCACCAGCAAAGGCACTTATCTCAAGAGCATCCACCTATCCACCACCATGGGTCCGGGGATTGGGGTGGATCCCGCCGACGTCAAAAACCTGGTGCGGATGCAGCTGTAAAGGAGGACGGGTGGAAAAGCCTCAGATTCAAGAAAAAGCGGCAATCGTCCGGGAAATCCAGGAAAAGGCGGGCCAGGCCCAGCTCAATATCCTGGCAAATTTTCAGGGGCTGAAAGTGGAGGACCTGAACCGCCTCCGGCGGCAGCTCCAAGAGATTCAGGGCGAAATCACCGTGGTGAAAAATACCCTGCTGGAACGGGCGGCCGGGGGAGAGTCCCCCATCGCCCCCTTGATGGCCCACTTCACCGGCCCCAACTCTTTGACCCTGGCCTACCAGGACCCGGTGGCGGTGGCCAAGATTCTCATCAAGTTCGCCCAGGAGAAGCCTCAGTTCAAGCTTAAGGCCGGAGTTATGGGCGGCGCCTTGCTTTTGCCCCCGGATATCGAGGCCCTGTCCAAACTGCCGGCCAAAGAAGTGCTCCTGGCCCAACTGCTGGGGGTGATGAAGGGTGTGCCCACGGCCCTGGTGACGGTGCTGAGCGGGGTCATCCGCAATCTGCTCAACGTCCTGGTGGCTTTAAAAGAGCAGAAAGAAGGCAAGAACGGCGGGGCCGAAGAAACGGCCGCCCCGGCGGAAGGTTAGTCCATAAGTGGTGCGCGGGGCGCACCGTACTAGGATAAGGAGGAGAACATGAATATTTCTCGGGCCGAAGTTGTGGATTTTCTGGCCAATATGTCGGTGCTGGAGCTTTCCCAACTCATCAAGGAGTTGGAAGAGAAGTTCGGGGTGTCCGCGGCCGCGCCCATGGCGGTAGCCGCGGTGGCCGCGCCCACGGCCGCGGCGGCCCCGGTGGAGGAAGAAAAGACTGAGTTCGACGTGGTCCTCACGGTATGCGGGCCCAACAAGATTCAGGTCATCAAGGAAGTCCGGGCCGTCACCAACCTGGGCCTCAAAGAGGCCAAGGAAGCGGTGGAAAATGTGCCCACCACCCTGAAAGAGGCCGTCTCCAAGGCCGAGGCGGAGGAGGTCAAGAAGAAGGTGGAAGCCCAGGGAGCCACGGTAGAAATTAAATAGGGGTTAAAAGGTTAAAAGGGGAAAGGATAAAAGGGAATCCTTATTCCGCCCCCTTTTCCCCTTTTGCCCCGCTCCCCCACCAAACCCTTGAAGGAGAATTAGCAGGCTGGAAGGGGGAAATACTTGAGAATAACCGGCCATAATTGAAGGAGCACCCATGGCCAAAGCTTTATCGCTTTTACGGCTGTACCGCAAAAATTTCGGCAAGATCGAACGGATTGTAGAGATCTCCAATCTCATTGAGATGCAAAAGGAGTCCTACGCGCGATTCTTGCAACAGGACGTGTCTGCAGCGAAACGGCGGCCCTTCGGCCTCCAGGGAGTCTTCAAGAGCGTATTCCCCATCAAGGACTTCAGCGGCGGCTGCTCCCTGGAGTTCGTGGACTACGCCTTGGGGGACGCCAAGTACGAGGTGGAGGAATGCCTTCAGCGGGGCATGACCTATGAAGCGCCCATGAAAATACGGGTGCGCCTGGTGGTCTATGAGACCGGCCCTGAAGCCAAAGCCCAGGCCATCCGTGACATTAAAGAGCAGGAGATTTACTTCGGGACTCTACCCCTGATGACGGAAAATGGCACCTTCATCATCAACGGCACCGAGAGGGTGGTGGTGAGCCAGTTGCACCGTTCACCGGGGCTGTTTATTGACCATGACCGGGCCAAGATCCACTCCAGCGGCAAGATCATTTATTCGGCGCGGCTCATTCCGTTGCGCGGTTCCTGGATCGACTTCGAGTTCGACCCCAAAGATATTCTCTATGTGCGCATCGACCGGCGGCGTAAATTCCCCGCCACCATTCTACTCAAGGCCCTGGGTTACTCCACGGAGCAACTGCTGAATTTCTTCTACCGGACAGAAAAGGTCTATCTGGAAGGCGACGCCATCCGCACCAGGTTCATCCCGGAATTCATGTTGGACAAGACCGCCGCCAACGATATCCTGGACCCCAAGACCGGGGAGGTGCTGGTGAAGAAGATGAAGCGCCTGACGCCCCGGGTGATTAACGAGCTGAAACGCAAAGAAGTGGAATTCATCACGGGCTCCCCGGCAGACCTGGAGGGCAAGGTGGTGGCCCACGACCTTCTGGACCCGGAAAGCGGCGAGTCCCTGGCCCCGGTGAACGAAGTCCTCACCCCGGAGAAGATCGAGCTGCTCCGGAGCCGGGGGGTGAAAGAGCTGGACCTCCTTTATATTGACGGGGTCAACGTCAGCCCCTGCCTGCGGAACACCCTGGTCGCGGACAAAACCGCCACCATGGGCGAGGCCATTTTGGAAATTTACCGGCGGCTTAGACCCAGCAACCGGCCTAACCCCGAGGTGGCCCACAGCTTCTTTCAGAACCTGTTTTACAACCAGGAATACTATGATTTGTCCCCGGTAGGCCGGTTAAAGCTGGACCTGAAACTGCGCGCGCCGGAAGAACGCCTGCTTCTGACCCAGACCACCCTGGTCCCCGAGGATATCCTCTTGGCAGTTAAAGAGCTCATTTCGGTGAAAGACCGGGAAGGCCAGGTGGACGATATCGACCATCTGGGCAACCGTCGGGTGCGGGCGGTGGGCGAGCTCCTGGAGAACCAGTTCCGGGTGGGACTGGTGCGCATGGAGCGGGCCATCAAAGAGCGCATGGCCATCCAGGATCTGGACACCTTGATGCCCCATGACCTCATCAACGCCAAACCGGTGCAGGCGGTGATCAAAGAATTTTTCGGCACCTCCCAGCTCTCCCAGTTCATGGACCAGACCAACCCCTTAAGCGAGATCACCCACAAGCGGCGCCTGAGCGCCCTGGGTCCCGGGGGCCTCACCCGGGAGCGGGCCGGGTTCGAAGTGCGGGACGTGCACCCCACCCACTACGGCCGCATCTGTCCCATTGAGACCCCGGAAGGTCCTAACATCGGGCTCATCGTGAGCCTTAGCACTTACGCCCGGGTGAACGAATTGGGGTTCATCGAAACCCCCTACCGGGTGGTGAAACGGGAGAAGGTGAGCGGCAAAGCCCAAGTGCGGGTGACCCGGGAAGTCCGGTTCCTGAGCGCCCTGGAGGAAGGCGACAAGGTCATTGCCCAGGCCAACGCGCCCCTGGACGAAAAAGGGCGGTTCCTGGTCAACATGATCGAAGCCCGCAAAGGCGGGGAATTCATCATCGCCACCCCGGAACAGGTGGACTACATGGATGTGTCCCCCAACCAGTTGGTGTCGGTGGCCGCCTCCCTTATTCCCTTTCTGGAGCACGACGACGCCAACCGGGCCTTGATGGGCTCCAACATGCAGCGCCAGGCGGTGCCTTTGCTTACCTCCAGCTCGCCTTTGGTGGGCACCGGCATGGAAGGGGTGGTGGCCCGGGATTCGGGGGTCACCATAGTGGCCCGCCGGGCCGGAGTGGTGGAGGACGTGGACTCCACCCGCATCGTCATCCGGGCCGCGGAGCCTTCCAAAGAAGGAGACGGCTCCCCGGTGGATATTTACAAGCTCACCAAGTTCCAGCGCACCAACCAGAACACTTGCTTCAACCAGCGGCCCATCGTGCGCACCGGGGACGGGGTGGACCAGGGCCAGATCATCGCCGACGGGCCCGCCACCGCCATGGGGGAGCTGGCCCTGGGGAAAAACGTCATGGTGGCATTCATGCCCTGGGGCGGGTACAACTTCGAAGACTCCATTCTGGTGAGTGAGCGCCTCATCAAAGACGACGTCTTCACCTCCATTCACATCGAAGAATTCGAGGTCATGGCCCGGGACACCAAGCTGGGGAAAGAAGATATCACCCGGGATATTCCCAACGTAGGGGAAGACGCCCTCCGGAACCTGGACGACAGCGGCATCATCCGCCTGGGCGCGGAAGTCCGTCCCGGGGACATCCTGGTGGGGAAAATCACCCCCAAGGGCGAAACCCAGCTCACGCCGGAAGAGAAGCTCCTGCGGGCCATCTTCGGCGAAAAGGCCGGCGACGTGAAAGACACCTCCTTGCGGGTGCCCCCGGGCATTGACGGCGTGGTCATCGACGCCCGGGTCTTTTCCCGCAAGGGCGTGGAAAAGGATGACCGCAGCCGCTCCATTGAAGACGAGGCGGTGGCCAAGCTCCAGAAAGACCAGGCCGACGAGGTGGCCATTATTACCCAGAGCTACCGGCAGAAGCTGGCCGAGTTGGTGGTGGGCAAAAAGCTGGAAGAATCCCTGGAAGATGACCGCACCGGCAACGTCATCCTGGAAAAGGGCACCGCGGCGCCGCCGGAGATGGTGAACCGGCAGCCCCTGGAGTTCTTCCGTCACGTGTCTTTCCAGGAAGCCGGGTTGGAAGACCAGGTGGACCAGCTCCTGGACCAATACCAGGACCAGATCCACATGGTGAACATGCTCTTCGAGGCCAAGCTGGGTCGCCTGCGCAAGGTGGATGAACTGCCCCCCGGGGTCATTAAAAAGGTCAAGGTCTTCGTGGCCATGAAGCGCAAGCTGGCCGTGGGGGACAAGATGGCCGGCCGCCACGGCAACAAAGGCGTGGTCTCCCGCATCATGCCGGATGAGGACATGCCTTACTTCGCCGACGGCACGCCGGTGGACATCGTGCTCAACCCCCTGGGGGTGCCCTCCCGCATGAACGTGGGCCAGGTGATGGAAACCCATTTGGGTTGGGCTTCCTACGAGTTGGGGAAACAGATCGGCGAGATGGTGGACCGGTTTTACAGCCTGGACGCCGTTAGAGCCAGGACGAAGCGGATCTTTAAGGACACCATCCTGGAAAAAGAGATTGACGGCCTCAGCTTTGAAGAATTGCGGGAAATCTGGAAGAAAAACTACCGGGATGGCATCCCCATGGCCTCCCCGGTCTTTGACGGCGCGGTGGAAGAAGAGGTGCGGACTTACCTGGAAGAGGCGGGTCTGCCCATGGGAGGCCAGGCCCGCCTTCGGGATGGGCGCACCGGCGAGGAGTTCGACCGGGATATCACGGTGGGCGTCATGTATATGATGAAGCTCCACCACCTGGTGGCGGACAAGATCCACGCCCGGTCCATCGGCCCATATTCCCTGGTGACCCAGCAGCCCCTGGGCGGCAAGGCCCAATTTGGCGGCCAGCGTCTGGGCGAGATGGAAGTCTGGGCCCTGGAGGCCTACGGCGCCGCCTATACTTTGCAGGAATTTCTAACGGTTAAATCCGACGATGTGGCTGGACGGACCCGCATGTACGAAAAGATTTTCAAGGGAGAATATGATCTGGAAGCGGGTTTGCCTGAATCTTTCAACGTCCTGGTGCGCGAACTCAAGAGTCTGGCCCTCAACGTTGATCTCCTGAAAAAGGAGCGAATCAAGGAATAAGCATGGAAAAGACTCGCGAAGTCTCATTGGAAGATCTCAACAGCCTGTTCGCCCGGCCGGAAGACCCTCTTAGCATTGAAGCGGTCCGTTTGGCGTTGGCCGCGCCGGAGATGATCCGTTCCTGGTCCCTCGGCGAAGTGAAAAAGCCGGAGACCATCAATTACCGCACCTTCAAACCGGAGCGGGACGGGCTGTTCTGCGCCCGGATCTTTGGCCCGGCTAAGGATTACGAGTGCAACTGCGGCAAGTACAAACGCATGAAGCATCGGGGCATCACCTGCGAAAAGTGCGGGGTGGAGGTGATCCAGTCCAAAGTCCGCCGGGAACGCATGGGCCACATCGAACTGGCCTGCCCCGTGGTGCACATCTGGTTTTTAAAGTCTCTCCCCAGCAAGATCGGCAACCTCCTGGACCTGACCCTCAAAGAGTTGGAGAAGATCCTTTATTTCGAGGCTTTCGTGGTGGTGAACGGCGGGGAAACCCCCCTGACCAAGGGGACGCTCCTTTCCGAAGAAAAATACCGCCAGCAACGGGAGGAATTCGGGGACCGGTTCCACGCGGCCATGGGCGCGGAGGCCATTCGGGACATGCTCAAAGCCGTGGACCTGGGGGCCCTGTCCCAGGAAGTGCGCGGGGAGATGGCCAAAACCGCGTCCGACGCCAAGCGGAAAAAGCTGGGGAAACGCCTGAAGATCATCGACGCCTTCCGGGAGTCGGGCCAGCGTCCCGAGTGGATGGTCATGGAAGTCATTCCGGTGCTGCCCCCGGATTTGCGGCCCCTGGTGCACCTGGACGGCGGCCGGTTCGCCACTTCGGATTTAAATGACCTCTACCGCCGGGTGATCAACCGCAACAACCGGCTTAAGCGCCTCCTGGAGCTCAACGCCCCGGACATCATTATCCGCAATGAAAAGCGCATGCTCCAGGAAGCGGTGGACGTGCTCTTTGAAAACGGCCGCCGGGGACGGACCATCACCGGGCCCAACAAGCGGGCCTTGAAGTCCTTGTCCGACATGCTCAAAGGCAAGCAGGGACGGTTCCGCCAGAACCTCCTGGGCAAACGGGTGGATTACTCCGGCCGCTCCGTCATCGTTATCGGACCGGAACTGCGTCTCCACCAGTGCGGCCTGCCCAAGCAGATGGCCCTGGAGCTGTTCAAGCCTTTCATTTTCCAAAAGCTGGTGGCCAAGGGCTACGCCACCACCATTAAGGTGGCCAAACGCTTGGTGGACCGGGAGACTCCGGAAGTATGGGACATCCTGGACGAAGTGGTCAAAGAGCACCCGGTGATGCTCAACCGGGCGCCCACCCTGCACCGCCTGGGGATCCAGGCATTTGAGCCGCTGCTCATCGAAGGCAAGGCCATCCAGCTCCACCCCCTGGTGTGCACCGCGTTCAACGCCGACTTTGACGGCGACCAGATGGCGGTGCACGTGCCGCTTTCCATCGAGTCCCAGATTGAGGCCCGGACCCTGATGATGTCCACCAACAACATCTTGAGCCCGGCCAACGGCGACCCCATCATCGTGCCCACCCAGGACATCGTCCTGGGGTTATATTACCTCACCCGGGAGCGCCCCTTCGCCAAAGGTGAACGGGTGACCAAAAACGACAAAAGGCCCCTGCCCTTCGCGTCTCCCGAGGAAGTGCGGGTGGCTTACGACCAGGGGGAGGCCCATCTCCAGGCCAGGGTCCCGGTGCGCATCAACGGCAAGGTCTACAACACCACCGTGGGGCGGGTGCTGCTGTGGGAGATTGTGCCCCGGGAGCTGCCCTTTGAGCTGATCAACAGCACCATGACCAAAAGGGAGATCCGCAAGCTCACCGCCGCGTGCTACCGCAAGTGCGGCATCAAGGCCACGGTAATCCTGGCGGACCAGCTTAAGAATTTGGGTTATAAATACGCCTCCCAGGCGGGCATCTCCATCAGCATCAATGACATGAAGATCCCCCGGCGGAAGGCGGAAATCTTGAGAGACGCCCAGGTGGAAGTGACCCAGGTGGAGGAGCAGTACCAGGACGGTCTCATCACCGAGGGGGAAAAATATAACAAGGTGGTGGACATCTGGGCCAAGGCCACCGACGAGATCGCCTTGGAAATGATGGGCGATATGTCCCGGGAAGTGATCACGGTGGAAGAAGAAGACCCGGAGACCGGGGCGAAGCAAGTCCACCAGGAGGAGATTACCAGCTTTAACCCCATTTTTATGATGGCCGATTCCGGCGCCCGGGGCAGCAAGGACCAGATGAAACAGTTGGCCGGCATGCGGGGTCTCATGGCCAAGCCTTCCGGGGAAATCATCGAAACCCCCATCACCGCCAACTTCCGGGAAGGCCTGACGGTGCTGCAGTATTTCATTTCCACTCACGGCGCCCGGAAAGGCCTGGCGGACACCGCGCTCAAAACCGCCAACTCCGGTTACCTCACCCGGCGCCTGGTGGACGTGGCTCAGGATGCGGTCATCACCGAGGTGGACTGCGGCACCATTGACGGCATCTACGTCACCCCCCTGGTGGAAGGCGGCGAGATCATCGAACGGGTGGGGGACCGGGTTTTGGGACGCACCGCCCTGGAAGACGTGGTGGACCCGCATACCCGGGAAGTGCTGGTTCAGGCCAACTACGAAATTGATGAAGACGCGGTGGCGCGCATCGAGGAGGCGGGCCTGGAAAAGGTCATGATCCGGTCGGTGCTCACCTGCCAGTCCCGCTGGGGGGTTTGCGCCAAATGCTACGGCCGGGACCTGGCCCACGGGACCTCGGTGTCCATCGGCGAGGCCATTGGCATCCTGGCGGCGCAAAGCATCGGCGAGCCGGGCACCCAGCTCACCATGCGCACCTTCCATATCGGCGGCACCGCGGCCCGGCGGGCGGAACTCAGCGAGCACCGGGCCCGGGTTAAAGGCCACGTGCGCTTTGACAAGATGAAATTCGTCACCGACCGTTCCGCC
This sequence comes from Deltaproteobacteria bacterium, assembly GCA_016874945.1. GTDB lineage: Bacteria > Desulfobacterota > Desulfobaccia > Desulfobaccales > 0-14-0-80-60-11 > VGSO01. The sequence continues at coordinate 4,670 of VGSO01000024.1, read as the reverse complement.
GAGCTGGTGAACCTGAGCCGCCAGGCGGAGCTGGTCATTGTCAGTGAAAAAGAAAACCTGGAGAAGCAGGAGCCCCGGGAGCGCTTTCCCCTGGCCTATGGGGCCCACCTCAAGGTGCTGGAAGGACAGGAAGTGGAACCGGGCCAGCTTCTGGCGGAATGGGACCCCTTCACCAACCCCATCCTCACGGAAGTGGGCGGCATTATAAAATTCGGGGATATCATCGAGCACGTCACCATGAAGGAAGTGGTGGACATGGTGACCCAGAAGTCCTCCCGCCAGGTCATCGAGAGCAAGGACCCGGATCTCAAGCCCCGCATCTCCATCAAGGATGAGGCCAACCGGACTCTGACCATTCCCGGGACCTTGGCCGTGGCCCGGTATTTCCTGCCGCTGCGGGCCATCCTGATGGTGGCCGAAGGGGACGCGGTCTTTCCCGGCGACGTCATCGCCAAGATCCCCCGGGAAACCACCAAGACCAAGGACATCACCGGCGGGCTGCCCCGGGTGGCGGAGCTGTTCGAAGTGCGCAAGCCCAAGGAAACGGCCATCATCACCGAAATCAGCGGCGCCGTGTCCTTCGGCAAACACATCAAGGGCAAACGCAAGATTTTGGTCACCCCGGAAGTAGGGAAACCCAAGGAATACCTGATTCCCAAGGGCAAACACGTGGCGGTGCAGGAAGGCGACTATGTGCGGGCCGGAGAGCCCCTCATGGACGGCTCCGCCAACCCCCATGACATCCTGAACATCAGCGGCCTCAAGGAACTGGCCCGCTACCTGGTGGACGAAGTCCAGGAAGTCTACCGGCTCCAGGGGGTGAAGATCAATGATAAGCACATCGAGGTCATCGTGCGCCAAATGCTGAGGCGCATCAAGGTGGTGGATCCCGGCGACACCGATTTCCTCATAGGAGAACAGGTGGAAAAGTGGGTCTTCGAAGAAAAGAACGACCAGGTGCTGGCCCAGGGCGGGCGGCCCGCCACCGGTGAGCCGCTGCTCCTGGGGATCACCAAGGCTTCGCTGACCACCGAGTCGTGGATTTCCGCCGCCAGCTTCCAGGAAACCACCAAGGTGCTGGCCGACGCCGCGGTGCAGGGGAAAGTCGACCACCTGCGAGGCCTGAAGGAAAACGTCATCATGGGCCGGCTCATCCCCGCGGGCACGGGACTCCCCCAGTACCGGGAGATGGATATCAAGCTCACGGTGGAAGAGCCGTTGCTGCCGGAGCCGGAATTCGTGGAGGAGGCGGGGGCCGCGGCGGTTATTCCGGAGGCGGAAACACCGCCGATGCCGTAAAAAGATTGACAACGGCAAATAAGTTAAATAAAATAAACAGATTTTCCAAATCAGCAAATTAATTCGGAGCGGCTATCATGCCCACCATCAATCAATTGGTCCGCAAGGGCCGGCTCAAGGCCAAGAAACGCACGGCGTCCCCGGCGCTGCAGAGTTGTCCCCAAAAACGGGGGGTGTGCGTCCGGGTTTACACCACCACGCCCAAGAAGCCCAATTCGGCCTTGCGCAAAGTGGCCCGGGTGCGCCTCACCAACGGCATCGAAGTCACCACTTACATTCCCGGGGTGGGCCACAACTTACAAGAGCACTCGGTGATCCTCATCCGGGGCGGCCGGGTGAAGGACCTGCCGGGGGTGCGCTATCACGTGGTGCGGGGCACCCTGGACGCCTCCGGGGTGCAGGACCGCCGCCAGGGCCGCTCCAAATACGGGGCCAAGCGGCCTAAATGACGGTTTTCGGTTTTCGGTCTTCGGTTTCCGGTATAAAGAACGAAGACCTTTTAAAAACTAAAGGGATGAAAAAACGATTGCAATGATTAATCTTTCAGGATAGCGCCTCGGAAAAGAAAGACCGTTTACCAAATTTTCAAATTCCCCAAGATAACTGGGAAGGCTTTATAACCGAAAACTGAAAACCGAAAACCGAGGAAGATATGCCGAGAAAAGGCGGAGCAATCAAGCGACCCGTGATTCCGGACCTGAAGTACAATGACGTCCTGGTGAGCCGCTTTATCAACTCTTTGATGCGCAAAGGCAAAAAGAGCACGGCTCAGAACATCCTGTACGGAGCCTTGGAGATGATGGGCCAGCGCTCCGGCGAGGAACCCATTAAGGTCTTCCACCAGGCGGTGGACAATGTCAAGCCCTTGATCGAGGTGAAATCCCGCCGGGTGGGCGGCGCCACTTACCAGGTGCCGGTGGAAGTGCGGGCCGACCGCCGCGTCTCCCTGGCGCTGCGCTGGATTATCGGCTACGCCAAGGCCCGGGGCGAGAAATCCATGGACGCCAGGCTGGCCGCCGAGCTGCTGGACGCGGCCAACAACCGGGGCGCGTCCATTAAGAAACGGGAAGACACTCATAAAATGGCGGAAGCCAACAAGGCCTTCGCCCACTATCGCTGGTAAGCGGGTAACGAGCATTGCCTAGAGCCACCCCTTTGGAACGGGTGCGGAATATCGGGTTTATGGCCCATATTGACGCCGGGAAGACCACCACCACGGAGCGCATCCTGTTTTACACCGGGGTGACCCACCGCATGGGTGAGGTGCATGACGGCCAGGCCGTGATGGACTGGATGGCCCAGGAACAGGAGCGGGGCATCACCATCACTTCCGCGGCCACCACCTGCTACTGGAAGGGCCACCGCATCAATATCATTGACACCCCGGGCCACGTGGATTTCACCATCGAGGTGGAGCGGTCCTTGAGAGTCCTGGACGGCGTGGTGGGCGTCTTCGACGCCGTGGCCGGCGTGGAGCCGCAATCCGAAACGGTATGGCGCCAGGCGGACCGCTATGGGGTCCCCCGGCTGGCCTTTGTCAATAAAATGGACCGGGTGGGCGCGGATCTGGGCCGAACGGTGCGCATGATGCGGGAGAGGTTAGACGCCAACCCGGTGCTGGTGCAGCTCCCCCTGGGGGAAGAAGAGCGTTTTAGAGGCATCATCGACCTCATCGCCATGAACGCCACCGTCTATGATGACACCGCCCTGGGGACCCAGTTCGCGGTGCAGGACATCCCCGCCGACTACCGGGAGCTGGCGGAAGAGCACCGCACCCTCCTCCTGGAAGCCCTGGCGGAAGTGGACGAAGGCATCCTGGAGCGCTACCTGGCCGACCAGCCGGTGTCCGAGGCGGACATCCGGGCGGCCTTGCGCCAGGGGACCGTAAACCTGGAACTGGTCCCGGTGCTGTGCGGCTCCGCTTTCAAGAATAAAGGCATCCAGCCCCTGCTGGACGCGGTGGTGGATTTTCTACCGGCGCCGGCGGACGTCCCGCCGGTTCAGGGTCTGAACCCCAAAGGCGAAGTGGTCAGCCGGCCGGCTTCCGATGACGCCCCCCTGGCGGCCCTGGCCTTCAAGTTGCTTTCCGACCCCTTCATCGGCCACCTCACCTTTATCCGGGTATATTCCGGGATGCTGCGCTCCGGCGCCGCGGTCTTGAACGCGTCCAAGGGCCTGCGGGAGCGCATCGGCCGACTGGTGAAGATGCACGCCAACAAGCGGGAAGAAATCGACTCGGCCTACGCGGGGGACATCGTGGCCGCGGTGGGCCTCAAAAACACCGCCACCGGCGACACCCTGGCGGAAGAGCGGGACCCGGTGGTCCTGGAGAGCCTGTGGATCCCTCACCCGGTGATTGATATTGCCATCGAACCCAAGACCAAGGCGGACCAGGACAAGCTGGGAACCGCGCTCGCCAAAATCGCCCAGGAAGACCCCTCGTTCCGGGTGCTAACTGACCCGGAGACGGGCCAGACCATCATTTCCGGCATGGGCGAACTCCATCTGGAAATCATCACCGACCGCCTGATGCGGGAATTCAAGGTGGACGCCCGGGTGGGGAAACCCATGGTGGCCTACCGGGAGACCGTCACCCGGGAAGTGCAGGCCGAAAGCAAGTTTATCCGCCAGACCGGCGGCCGGGGCCAGTACGGCCACGTGGTCCTGGAAATGAAACCCTTGCCCGCGGGCAGCGGCGTCATCTTTGAAAACAAGATCGTCGGCGGCGTGGTGCCCCGGGAATTCATCCCGGCAGTGGAAAAGGGCGTCAAGGAAGCCGCGGCCACCGGCGTGCTGGGCTATCCCATGGTGGACGTGGAAGTGGCCCTGGTGGACGGCTCATACCATGAAGTCGATTCGTCCGAACGGGCCTTCTTCATCGCCGGATCCATGGGGTTCAAGGAAGCGGCCAAAAAGGCCGGGCCCATCCTGCTGGAGCCGGTGATGGCCCTGGAGGTGGTGACTCCGGACGGGTTCACCGGCGAAGTCATGGGCGAGCTCAACGCCCGCCGGGGCCGGGTCACCGGCATGGAGAGCCGGGGCCATACCCAGATCATTCACGCCCAGGTGCCCCTGGTCACCATGTTCGGCTACGCCACGGTGGTCCGCAGCGCCACCCAGGGGCGGGCCACTTTCACCATGCAGTTTGATCACTATGAACCCGTTGCCGCTTCTCTGGCGGAGGAAATATTGGGCCGGCGTCAAGCCAAAAGCGCCTGACCGTTTGAACCCAGGAGGAAGGACCCAAGATGGCCAAGAAGAAATTTGAGCGCAAGAAGCCGCACGTGAACGTGGGTACGATCGGGCACATCGACCACGGCAAGACCACTTTGACCGCGGCCATAACCAAGCATTTGGCGAAGAAGGGTTGG
>VGSO01000023.1 GCA_016874945.1 Deltaproteobacteria bacterium | reverse complement strand
TTCACCCAAGTAGGCTACCACCGCCTCACCAACGGCATCGCCGTGGCCCATGTGGGCGTAAAGGAGAGGGAATAGGGAATAGTAATCAGTAAACAGTAAACAGTAATCAGTAACCAGTAACCAGTAAACAGTAAACAGTGAGCAATGAGCAGATGCAAGGGTTGAGCGTGATTATTCGATGTTCACTAAACTAACAACTAACAACTTTACTCCTGGCTTACTTTAAAATCGCGGATCATCACATAAAACCCCGCGGCCACCGCTACGGTGAGCAATCCCGTGAGCAGAAAGGTGAAAGGGAACCCCACCTGCTGGATGACGCCGCCCATAAACGCCGAGCTGAGCATCATGCCCAGGTAAATGCAGGTGTTGTAGCCGCCCATGGCCAGGCCCCGGGCTTCGGGGGGCACGGTTTCCGAAATGAGCGCCCCCAGGGGCGTGAAGGCCAGGCCCATGCTCACGCCCAGGGCCATGGCCAGCAGCAGGAAAGAAAGCCGGCCTCCGGCCAGGGCGAAGGCGCCCAGGGAAATCCCCAGGACTCCGAAACCCAGAGCCGACAAAGCGCCCCGCCGGCGTGCCAGCCGGTCGGTAACTCTTCCCAAGGGAATCCGGGATAGGGCGTTCAGCGCCGCCTGAGCGGTGAAGATCAGCCCCACGTCGCCCACCGTCAGGTTTTGGGCGTGGGCGAACAGGGGGGCGAAGGTGACGAACATTCCCAAGCCGAAACAGCCCCCCAGGGTCACTATCCAGCAGCCCAACAGGGCGCGGTTGTTAAGAAGTTGGATAAAACCAGGAGAACCGGCGGACTTATTCAGGGGCGGCCGCGTCACGTCGGCGGCGGGTAAAAAGAAAGCCGCCAGGCCAAGCAGAATAAAGACGACGAACCCGGCCACCAGGAACAGGGGCCGGAACCCCAACCCCTGGGCCAGGAAGCCGCCCGCGGCAGGGCCCAGGCTCATGCCGGTGTAGATGGCGGTGGTGTACCAGCCGTAGGAGCGCCCCAAATGAGTGGGCGGGGAGATATCCGCGGTGTAGGACATGAGGGTGGGGCCGATGGCCGCCAGACCGCATCCGAATAACAGGTAAATCCAGATGAGTTGCCCGGGGGTCTGGCCCACGCAAAGGAGAAAAGAAGTGGCGCCGGAAATGGCCAGACCGGCCAGAACCAGGGGCTTGCGCCCCCAGCGGTCGGAAAGCGCGCCCAAGGGCAGGGCCAGGGCTCCGGACATGAGCAGGAACGCGGAGTTGATGAATCCCACTTCCGGGGTGGTGGCCCCCAGCTCCCGGGCGAACAGGGGCACCACCGGGATGCGCATGTACGAGGCGAAGTAGCTGGCGAAAGCCAGGCTGCAGCAGATGAGGAGGAGCTTTTCGTATTGGGCGTAGCGGGATCGGTCGTCGGGATCTATCATAATTATCGCCATGGAAAAGGGACGGGATGAGCAACTTTCTCTTTATTTATAGAACCGGCCTGGGCAAAATACACCTGAAAATTGTCTGTATTCCAGAAAATTTATCAAATCATAAAATGAAAGATTGCCTTATCGCGAGAAGGGTTACCGGACAGGAAAATTGTAGTGGCGTCGGCCTCTGGTCTATGGGCAAACTTGGAGATTCATCAACCTCCCCACCTGCTGAAACCTGTTGATTTTCCCTCAATGGATTGGGGATGGGGATTGGGGGGAGGGGCAAGGGCTTTTGCCCTTGGCCCCCTCCCCCAAAAAACAACTTTTCGGACAGGAATAATGAAAACCAAAAAGAAAATTCTCTTTGTCTGTCTGGGCAATTCCTGCCGCAGCATCATGGCCGAGGCCCTGACCCGACATTTTTACGGGGAAACCTGGGAGGCCGCGTCCGCGGGTCTTAGCCCCCTGGGCTGGGTAGCGGAAAAGACCCTGGAGGTGCTGGAAGAATTGGGGATCAATACCCGGGAATTGCACTCCAAGGGCCTGAACCACTTGAAACTGCACGAATTTCAGGCCATAGTCAACCTCACGGAATATGATATGAAAATGTATGTTCCGGAAAACCTCCGGGGCCGAATAATCCAAAAGCCGGTGCTCGACCCCTATGGGCGGAATATGGAAGCGTACCGGCGGTCTCGAGAAGAGATCATCCTGCTCCTCGAAACTTTGGTTATCTGAACCTGAAACCTCTCTATGGAAGTGTCAACCTTTGCCCTGAGTTGGACCCCGGTATTGCTGCTGACCTTTGTGGCCGTAGGGCTGAAGCGGCCGGCCCTGGAACTTTCCCTTATCGGGGTGGGATTTACCGCGGGGCTGGCCTATGTGGGGTTCAGGACTCCCCTGGGGGTGATCTGGCTGGCGGCGCTGGACGGGGTGCTGACCACTCTCCCGCTTCTGCTGGTCGTATTGGCGGGCATCCTGCTGTCCAATTTGCTCCGGGCCACCGGGGGCATTGAGCGGATTGTCACCTGGTTCGCCTCCGGCCTGCGCCATCCGGAGCACCGCCACCTGTTCATCTCCTTGGGAACCGCCAATTTCTTAGAGGGGGCCAGCATCATCGCCGAACCCCTGGTGGCCCCCATGCTGAGGGCTGCGGGGGTCAGCCCCCCGGGCGCGGCCGCGCTTTCCATCATCGGCTACGCCGGCCTGATGGGCGTGGAGATGGCCGGGATCATCATCACGGTGCTGGCCCTCATAACGGGGCTGCCTCCGGCGGAACTGGCATCGGCCACGGCCTGGCTGTCCGTGCCCGCCACCCTGGCCATGGCCGCCTGCATTCCCTGGTATCTGCCCCGGGGAGAGGGAGGCCTGCGGGGATTGGCCCTGATGCTGGCCGGGGGCCTGCTGGTGAGCCTGGTGGCATTGGCGGCCACGGTGACCCTGGGTGTCGCCCTGGCCGGCATGGCCGGAGGGCTGGCCTTGATGGCGGCGCTGATGCTTCTGGGCGCCCGGCGCTGGCAGTGGAGCCGGGAAATCCGCCGGGACCTGTTCCCCTTTGTCGTAATCCTGGTTCCCCTCCTGCTGGTGAACACCGCGCCCGAGCTCAGGGAACTCACCAGTGAGCGGCTGGTCCTTCATCTGGAGGTGGTGCCGGGACACCGGATCACTTTGACGCCCTTCTTTTCGGCCTACCTCTACCTTTTTATGGCCTGCGGGACGGCCGCGGCCATGTTTGGGCGGAAAGTCCAGATGGCCCCGGTGTTGGCGGTGAGCCTGAGGCAAGGCTGGCGGGCGCTTATGGGCATGGCCCTTTTCGGGGCCATGGGCCAGATAATCGCCTATTCCGGATACGCCCAGGGGTTCGGTCAGGTGGACCAGTCCCGGAACATCCCCTGGGTGTTGGCCATGGGGTTGAAGACCTACACCGGCTCCTGGTATCCGCTCTTTGTACCGCTCCTGGGATGGGCCGGCACTTTTTTGACCGGCTATGGGGTGGCTTCCCTGATGCTCTTCGGGGAATTGCAGGTGCGGGCCGCGGGGCTGCTCCAGGTGTCGGCGGTCTGGCTGGCCGCGGGGCTTACGGTGGGTGCCTCCGTGGGCTCCATTTCTTCCCCCTTTAAGATTGCCCTGGCCGCGCCCATGTGCGGCGCCCTGGGCCAGGAGGGGACCATCCTGCGCCGCACCATTCCCCTGGGGGTGGCCGCGTCCTTAATAATTGGAGTTATTTTATGGGCGATATGCTGACCTTAGCCGGAGGAAATGCAAAAACACGTCTTCATCCTTTTGACTGAAAACTGAAAACTGTAAACCGCCGAGCCTCTTGCAAAATTCATTTTGAGGCTACGATTTTTCCCATGTTGCTCAAAGAAATATCCGGTAGCACAGGCTTTCCAGCCTGTGCGGGCGCAGGCTGAAGCCTGCGGCTACATAATTTTGCAAGAGGCTCCGCCTTATAGCCGCATCTCCATGAAGGCTGCTTTGGGAGGCGAAACAGCTTCATTTTGCCGCGTAAACGCCTGAAAAAGCGCGTGACCAGCCTCATCAAAGGGATCAGTTGATTCCATTTTCAGTCATTTTTAATTTTTCGGCCTGACCTTTTCTGGGTCAAGGCGAGTTGACGAAAGGATATTTATTTTTCTCCGATCCTAAGTGATAGATTTTTGTTGCTTTTGTGTACATTTTAATTCAACATCAATTGCAAGTCCTGTCAGGGGGGCAGGCATGACTTCACCCACATCGCCGCCGGAGTCTTCCAGGCTCAAATTCCATTCCAAGCTGCTCCTGGGGGGGGTGCTGGTTTTGGGGATGGTGGTGTTCCTGGTGCTCATTTTCAGCAGCCGGGGGCCGTACCAGATTTTCCGCCTTAATGCGGAACGGCAGCGCCTGGAGCAGGAAAACGCCCGGCTTACCGCGGAAAATGAACGCCTGGCCCGCACCATCGACCGCCTGCAGCACGACCCGGAAATGATCCAGGACCTCATTCGTCGGGAATTGAATTTTGTCAAAAAGAATGAAATTATTTTCCAACTTCCTCCGAACCTGGGGCCCAAACCGGAAACGCCGCTTCCGCCGATGAAGTCGGAGCCGGCTTCCCTGGAGGGGGTAAAAACCGAAGTTGCCGAATAAACCGGGGCTTAAAAAACCTCCGGGCTCGAGTTAGACAGTCCTCCCCCAGGGCTCCCCTCAAGCCTCCCATCTTGACATTAATCCGGACATTTAATATCTGTATTCAGCCGCGTTAATCTGCGGTTAAAAAATTGCAACCGCCAATGAACGCAGGGAAACGCAGATTTAACCTACAGACTATAACCTTGAGGAAGGCTTAAATATGTATTCCACCGCGGAGTTCAAGAAAGGCTTGAAAATCGAGTTGGATGGCGTCCCCTACGTGATCGTGGAGTTCCAGCACGTCAAACCTGGCAAAGGCGGGGCCTTTGTGCGCACCAAGCTAAAAAATCTCCTCGCCGGCCGGGTCCTGGAGCAGACCTTCCGCTCCGGCGAACGGGTGAAGAAGCCCGACTTGATGGAACGGGAGATGCAGTATCTTTACAGTGAAGGGGACCAGTACTGCATGATGGACAACGAAACCTACGAGCAGATCATGCTCACTCCAGAGCAGCTGGGAGACGCCCGTCTCTGGCTTACAGAAAATCTCAATGTCAAGATTTTGTTCTTCAACCGGCAGCCCGTGGCCGTGGAACAGCCCCTGTTCGTGGAACTGTCGGTGGCCCAGACCGAGCCTGGGGTGCGCGGGGATACGGCCACCGGCGGAACCAAGCCGGCCACGCTGGAAAGCGGTGCAGTAATCCAGGTGCCGTTGTTTATCAACGAAGGCGACCGGGTGAAGGTGGATACCCGCACCGGCACTTATATTGAAAGGGTCAAGTAAGTCAAGTTCTCTGAAAAAGTTGCCTGATGGGTCATTCTGAGGTGGCGAAGCGACCGAAGGATCTAGACGCTCAGAAATGACAAAAGGGATTTTGCAAAGCTCTTAGGTAAAAACCTCAGGCGAGCTTCACCAGAACGACGTAGCGCTTCACCCCGAAGCGGCGGGCTTTTTTCGTGCAGTCGATGTAAATGTCCACTTTCTTGCGGCAGCGTAAGGCCATGCGGTCCTGAAATTCAAAGACCCCCAGGCCGTGGAGCAGGACGCGGTCCCCAAACCCCAGGTTCATATTCCTTTCCACATCCCGGCTGACGGCTAACATCCCTTCTTTGACTTTCAAACCTGAGGCGGTTATGCCTTTGGGAACCCCGGGACAGTAAGCTCCGGGATGATACGCGGTCACCGTGACAATGGACATGCTGATGCTAATGGTGGGCTTGGCCCACCCCAAGACGCCTACTCCCGCGCCAATTAGACAAAATATGGCTATTTTCTTCATATTTTCCTCCCGCTAGCCACCGTAAAGATAGTTCAGGCTTTGGTTGGGAATTTGGGGAAAAAAGAAAGAACCGAAGTAAAAACTAAGGGCTGAGCACCGTGATTAGTTAAATAGTTTTTTGACTTCGGTCTTGGATAGCACCTCCAGGGAGATAGTTTATCCCCCCCCAGTGAAACGGACGCCGCGCTTGAGGTTTCCATCCCCCGGAACCGGAATTCGTGGATCAATTCCGGCCACCCCAAGCGGGCTTGTTGAATGTGGGTCCGGTTATATCGTGAAAAAAATTGCTTGTCAAGAAAAAAATTGCTTATTAGATATATTATATTGATAATATTGATAATATTCTATCATATATCTTTTTTACCTTTTTTTTGATGGATAGTCATTATTAAAAATGTCTTTTTCCCATTAAAAGTGGGGAAAATCTATTTTATTTCAAGTTTTTTTAAAGCGAAAGTGGAGTATTTTCTTTCACATGTTTGGCTCCAAATAATTTTTGAGCAAATAAGCTAATTCTTATGATATATCAATTAATTATATCATTAAAAATAATTTCCCACTTTATTCATTGCGCCGGAGCGCCCCAAGCGGTTAAGGAATTGCCCGCATTTTCCTGCAAAACCGAGGCAAGTGGAGAGGCAAAGGGGAAAAAAGGCCGGGAAAGTCTCGTTTACGAGGCTTATCCGGCCATATTGGCTGATTTAACCCTGTGGGGGGATTTGTTATTCCAATCCGCCCGCGCCCCGCGGGCCTTGGTCACACCTTTCAAGTGCCGCCGAAGCCAATTTTTACCCGCCCTTCTTCCACCAGCACCGGCACCTGGCGAACGCCCTGGGTGAGTTTCAACATCTCTTCCATCGCCTGGGAATCGGCGACCACATCCAGGTAATGGACCGTTAAACCTTCCTTCTCTTTGGCCTCCCGGGCCTTTTGGGAAAAGGGTCAGGAGGCCTTCCCGTAAATGGTGACGCCCTTAGCCATGTTTTCCTCCCGTTTAGAGCTTACTGCGCCTTTTCCTCTTGAGGTCTAGCGCGAGATAAATTCCTCACGCCAAGGCGCCAAGGTTTTTCAGATACCCCGTCCTTATCTCGTCTCCAAAAAATATACCCGCACATAAAGAAAATCCACCAGGTTCAGCAGGGTCAAAGGGTCTTCCGACACGGTGTATTGGACCCCTTCAAAGCGCTGGTTCACCTTTTCTTTGATGTAGGCCATGGACTTGTCGGCCACTTGGGGGTTGCGGGTGGCCCGGCTGATGAAGTTTTGCAAAACCCGGGGGTCCTTGAGAGCCAGGCTCTTGGTTTCTTCCCGCAGCTTCACCCTGGGAGGTTTCAGGGCGTCGTCAAAGAAGTCGCCGATGTCCTCGTGTTCCTTCTTGATCTCGGAAAAGGTCATTTTCCGTAATCTCCGGTATTTCTCCGCGGTTTCTCCCCCCAGCCGGTCCGTGGTCAGGGTAAAGATGCTGATGTTGGGAGTATTGGGCAGGTTGGCCGGCAGATAAACTATTTTTACCGCCAGTTCGGGATAATGCCGGTTAAGCAGCAGAAAGTCCCGGCTGAAACGCTGGCCCGGCCGGTCATAGCTGTGAAATTCGGCGACGGTCCAACCCTCGCTTTCCAGTCCCTGGAGGAGAGGGGCGGCCTTGGGGACAAGGCTTTTTAATTCGGCAAAGCTGCCGGGCGCCCCGGTAACCCGCTCGCTTTCCCTCAATCCGTAATCTTCCGGGCTGCGGGGGGCCGGCACGGGCGCTTCCGGAAGGGGGGCCGAAAAGTCCCGGGAGGGTTTCGCTGGCTCCGGCTGCCGGGGTTGTTCCATCCGGGGCGAACTGGGGTCGGGATTCAACCCCAGAAGCCACAAGGTGTGGCCCGCCGGACCTTTCTGGACTTTCTTCCAGAAGGTGTAAGGCCGCTCCGGGAAAAGCTCCAGGATAATCCTCACGCCTTCCGGGGACGACTCGGTGAAGGCCCGCTCCACCAGCATGTCATCGCCTTCCAGACGGCTGGGGATCCTAGCTGCCCTGGCCCGGACAAACTCCACCACCAACTGGGGTTTTCCCGCGGCAGTGCGGCTGGTGATGCGAGCTTCCGCCGGCCGGTCCATCACCACGGTGAGCATGGTGGTGTCGCCGACGCGACTGAGACCCACCCTTCCCCCCCGGGGCTGGCGCCCCATGCCAGGGGAGGGCCCGAGAGCAATCCAAGAATTACCAGGGTCCCCAGGCAGGCCCGGAACGCGCGTTGACAGGTAATGCCCTTATCCTCCTTCCGAGAAGCACTAGTGCCTGATTGCGTAAGTTAGCAAAATTTTAGGGGCGAACCGTTCCATGGCAAAGCCATCTAATACCGTTTTCGGCTTTCGGTTTTCGGTTTTCGGTAAAGGTAATTACGGATTATCAATAAGTTACATATTAAGTTTGTTGCACTTGAAAGAGAAAATGGTATAAAGTACCCCTCTCGTAAAGGGGGGGACTTTAGGGGTCGATCAGTATAGCGATATAGCGATTGCCAAAAGTTTTTTCCGATTGTTTTTTGACGTAGGGGCACAGCGTGCTGCGCCCCTGTACCTTGGGCACGGCTCGCCGCGCCCCTACGGGGAAATTACTTTGGGCAACCCCTATAATTTTCGCAACCAAGTGCTTGTGGGGCGCTAAATTTGCGGGACCGGCCCCCCCATGGAAACTAGCTGACGGCAACGCCAGGATGGCCGGTTCCCAGCAAAGATATTATTAGGGACCCCCCCTATTCCCCCGCCTCCACCCGCTTAAACAGCACGCACTGCTCGGGGGGACAGCCGGGGTGCCATTCCCCGGTGGTGTCGGCAGACAGAATCTTCCCACCTTCGGAGGGGGTGACGATGAGAAGTCCGCCCTCTTTGGTGTAAAGCCAGATCTTGCCTTCGGCGACCCGCCATTTCAGTTTGAGAGTCTTCCCCAGATGCGTCCAGGAGGCTTCGCCATTCTCTTTGAGTTCGAGGTCCACATGTCCTTTGCCGGCGAAAGGCTCCATGGATTGATAATTACCGGCATAAGCGCTCCGGGACTCGCCGCAACCCCCCAGCCCCAGACAGGCAACCGCCAGGATAAAGACTGCACCGAACAAAAGAAGGCTTTTCTTCATATCTTTCTTTCCCGCCAGATGAATCCTCCCCGATCCAGCACAAAAATGCGGTCGTAGAGGAAGACTTGGATGGCCATGAGCAGCATCCCGGCATTTTTGGTGACCTTCCACCAGTTCACCGGCTCCCCGGCTTCGCCTACGCAGCCGCAGTTGATGGGAAGATCATGATGAATGGCGTTGACCAGACCCACGATGAAGAGGATGTTCATGGCGCCGATGAGTGTGGCCGCGGCCCGGGTGCGGATGCCCAGGATCAGGAACAGACCGGCCACCAGCTCCGCCCAGGGCAGGGCGAGGGACCAGAGGTTCACCCCCCAGGCCGGCATCATGCCGTAATCCACCACGTTCAAGGCAAAAACCGCGGGCCGCATAATTTTGCTCAGGGCGAACTGTATAAAGATCCATCCCAGAAGCACCCGGCAGAACACCGACAGGTAAGGGCTGCGGCGAATGGGAGGAATCAACAGAAGCACGAAAATGGAAAGCGGCACCCACTCGATGGCGCCCGCAAACCCCAGAGGCAGGGCGGCCGGTTTCTTGCCTTCCTGCCCTTCCAGGGGGAAGGCGTTCTGCCAGGCCTGGTAATCGCCGCTTAACACCATGGCCTTTTCATAACCCTTTTTATTTAGTAGGCCGGCCAGCTCCAGGTCGAAGCGCCGGCTGGGGCCGCCGCCATACGCAATGACCGGCTTGTCCTTGGCTCCGCCCTTCTGCGCCGCCATGAATTCGAACATGGGGTACATCAGGTCAAAAAAGATCACCGGCAAACTTAAGGAGTCCTTGATATGCCGCTGCTTAAAAAAGCTGTCTTTCCGGGCGTCAACAAACACCGCCTCATTTTTCCGATACAGATCCAGGGCCTGGCTGAGGCTGATTTCGCCCACCGCGTCTTTACCGCCCGGGTGATAAAATAAAGGTATTTGATTGTCATTGTAGAGATTGAAGACCAGGGCGAAGACGATGCTCAGACCCACCATGAGAAGATAGTCGAACCAGGAGATCTGCCTGAGCTTGACCTGGTGGACCACCTCGCTCTCCAGGCGCCGGTCTCCCGTGACCAGCCAGGAGGCCAACTGCTTGATAATATGGCGGGCCAACTGGGGGTTTTGATCCAGGACCTGGTCAAAGTCATCTTTGGCGATCTCGATGAGAAAGGTCTCTGCCACCGCTTCCACCGAGGCGGTGCGGGGCTGGCCGGTGACCAGGGCCACTTCGCCGAAGTAGCTGCCGGGGCCCAAATCCGTCAGGTCGGTGCGGATGCCGTCCGCGGTTTCCCGAAATACTTTAACCAGGCCGGATTTGATGACGTAAAAAGCCTGGGGCGCCTCACCCTGGCTGACGATGCGGGCCCCCGAAGGCACCCTTATTTCCTTGCCCAGCTCAAAGACCTGGAGTTCGCTGTTATCTCCCCCCATGGGCGGGGGCTGCTTCGGTTCCATAGGCAATTTTCCTTTACTTGAGAGGCCCCGGAAATCCAATTATAATTTTGTAACCGCTTTTTTCTTTTATCACAAGTTAAAGCGGTTGCCAAAGCCATAAATATAGTTTTCGGTTTTCGGTTTTCGGTTTTCGGTTAAAAGACCAATGGTTCCCTGCCACGAGATCTTCATATACCATTCCTCCCAACCCGATTATCAAAATGAGAATAATTTACTGAGCTTCCCGGCGCTTCTCTCAAGTAGAGAAATAAGGTCCCCCTAATCTTCCATGACCCTGGGAATGAAATTTTATCTTCCTGAAATTTCTTATCTTTTCAGTTAGTTAATTCATTAGACCCCGCCTTTCTCCCTGGCAAGCTCTTTGCATATTATCACCTAGAAGCAAATCCGTGAGCTAAATAAGGCATCCCCCTCTTATGAATATAAAGAAACCCCGCTTTCCCCGGTTTCATGGGAAGTGGCATACCAAAGAAGAACAGCGGGTCCAGATCCTGGACCTGGTTTTGAAAACCCTGGTCCCGGTCTTTCTCCTGGCCTGCATTGTCTTTTCCTTTAAATTCGGCTCTTTCAACGGTTACCTCCAACTTCTGAGCCGCCAGAGCTACGCCACCCCGCTCATGGCCTTGGGGGCCGTCTTCACCGTGGCCTATCTCCTTTTCCAGTTGGTGCGCACCATTTTGTGGTGGCGCTACAAACCCCACTGCCTGCCGGATGGGCCGCTGCCCTCGGTAACCGTGATCATCCCGGCTTATAATGAAGGACAGATGGTGGAAAATGCCATATATTCCGCCGCGGCCTCCGACTACCCTAAAGACCGCCTGGAAATTATCTGCATTGACGACGGCTCCAAGGACGACACCTGGTTCTACATCGAGCGGGCCCAGAAGCGGTTCCCGGAACTGATCAAAGCCATCAAATTCCCACGGAACCGGGGTAAAAAGGAAGGGCTGTACCAGGGCTTCAAGGAGGGCCGGGGAGAGTATTTCGTCACCATGGATTCGGACAGCATCCTCACCCCGGACACCATCAAGAATATCCTGGCGCCCATGATGGCCAACCCCAGGGTGGGCGCGGTGGCGGGCAACGTCAAGGTTTACAACCGGGCCATGGCCCTCCTGCCCCGGATGCTGGCGGTGCGCTTCGTCCTGGCTTTCGATTTCCTTAGGGCCTCCCAATCCATGTACGGCGCGGTGACCTGCACTCCCGGGGCCTGTTCGGCTTACCGGCGAGAGGCCGTCCTGCCCATCGCGGATAACTGGCTCCATCAGACCTTCATGGGAAGGCCGGCCAATATCGGCGAAGACCGGGCCTTGACCAACTTCGTCTTGCGCCAGGGCTTTTATGTCACCTATCAGCGCAGCGCCGTGGTTCACACCGTGGTGCCGGAGACCTACCAGGGTTTGTGCCGCATGTACCTCAGGTGGGACCGCTCCAATTTCCGGGAGTCCTGGGTGCAGTTGGGTTTCCTGTTCACCAACTACCGTAAGAAGCATCGGATTCTGCCCATCCTGGACTTTTTCATCACCCAGATCGAGTTCCCCTTGACTTACCTTTTCCTGGGGCTTCTCCTGGCGTCCTTCTTCGTTTACCCCATGGTCATGGTAAAGTTCTTCGCGGGGCTGGGGGTATTGACCCTGTTATACATGTTTTACTATATCCACCAGGAACGGGATTTGGAGTTCATTTACGGCATCCTGTACTCCTACTTCGCCTTCTTCCTGCTCAACTGGGTGCAGCCTTACGCCTTCATCACCCTGCGCAACGACCGCTGGCTGACGCGCTAAGGCGTCGCCGGCGTTTTATATATATAATAGGGTTGGGCCTGAGGGAGCTTGGCTCGCTCAGGCCCAAATTTTTTGCATTAAAATTTGGGGGGGGCCAGGGAGTTTTTTGTAAGTGCTCCTGCCCTTCCCTTGTTTCCTCTCCCCCATTAGTCATTCCCCATCCTCATCGGCCCGGCGTAGCCGGTGAGTTCCACGTAGCCCTTACCGGACAAAATTTCCCGGTCTTTAGCCCCCTGGATTTGCACCTGGCCTTCCCAGTAAGCGATGCGGGCGGGCGCCTCCGCCCGGATTTCCTGGTCGGGAAGCGTGGGGGTCAGGTTGAGGCGGTAGCCCGCGCCGGGAATGGTGATTTCCCAGCCCGCCGGATAAGCGGCCCCGGTGTGGGGAGATTTCCAGGAGCCCATGGCTTTAACCTGGAAGTGGGGAAGCTGTAGATGGCAGGCGCGGCCCTGGGGGTCAACGAGAGTTCCGGAGGAAGCGGCGTCCAGCGAGCCGTCTTGATGGCGCAACAAATAGAGCATTATTTCATGGCCGTCGGAAAGTTGGAGGGCGAACCAGTCCCAGCCCACCTGGCCGGGGGCCAGGGAGCCGGTAAAAAATTCATGGTCCATCCAGGACTCGCCCCTGACTTCCAGGGTGCGGCCGCCCAGGGTGAGGCTTCCCCGGGTCTCCATCCGGGTCAGGGAATAATAGTGGGACGCGGCCGGATGGTCCGCGGCCTTGCGGCTGAAACCTCCCTGGCCGTGAAGGGCCGGCGGTTTTTGGGGTTTTAAAACCATATTCAACCCCAGTCCCTCGGCCTGGGCCTGGAGTATGACGACTCCATCCTTTTCTTCCGCTTTCCAGGAATCAATCCAAATCTTAAACGACTCCGCCGCCGCCCCGGAAAGTCCCAAGGCGCCCCTATCGGCTTTCTCCCGGGAAATGAAGGTGCGCCCCTGGGGGTCAGTGACGGCCAGATGGGCAAAATAGATGGTGTTCAGGGCCCAGGCGGAGCGGGCCTGGGACTCCGGCGGGCGCAAGGCCGACCGGAAAAAGGTGAGCTGATACCCGAAGGATTCTCCCCGGCCGGACTCCAGGTGCCCGGTGAAATACCACCATTCCGTCTGAAATTCCGGGTGGGCCCCGTGGTCCCGGGGAAACCGGAAGACCCGGCCGGGGCGGGCGGCCTCAAAGGCATCGCTGCCGGCGGAGGGCGTCCCGGCTAAGAAAACCGAGGCCAGACCAATAATTGCCCACCGATGCCAGGTATTCATAAATATGAATATGGCGGGCATTACCCGCCATTAGTCTTTATCTGTGCCTATCTGCGTTCATCTGCGGTTAATCATTCTTTCCGGGGGGACAGCTCAAAAACCCCCTCCGCGTTGAGGACCGGGGTAATGCCGTGCTGCCCCAGGAATTCCGGCAAGGGGCGGCCCAGCAGCATTTCCGCAGCCTCCTGGCTTAAACCCCAATCCCGCTGGAGCATCTGCCGCAGGTAATGGTCGAAGTGCAGGGCTTCAAACAGAAGGTCCCCGCTTTCGGCCCGTCCCGCGGCCACCTCCTCCAGGGCCTCCAGGATAATAGACGAAGCGCAGCGGGCCTCGTGGGCCTCGATAATATCCCACACCTCGGACACCTGACCCAACAGGCTCCGGCGGTTGAGCAATTCCTCCACCCGGGGCGGCGGGGCCGGCTCGCCCCAGCATTGCTGGCGGCGGCATTGCTCCGGCCGCTGGTCATAAATGCGGCAGGAGCCGGTGGCCGCCAGATAAAACCAGCACTGGCGGCTGCCGGGGACTTCCCGGATCTTCAGGCGCTCTTCTTTCAAGACCGCGGGCTTGCCTTCCCGGTCGGTGACTTGCTCCCCCGCCCTGAGGGTATAAACCTCGTTCCAGGTAAGGACCTCCTGCTGAAACAAAGGCAGATCCGCGGCGAGCAAAGTGGGGCTGGAGCGCTCGCAGCACTCACCGCACCGCACACAGGCATCCCGGGCGCTCTCCGCCTGTTCTTTGGCCGCGGCAATCAACTGCTGCCAGACCCTGGCCCGCTCTTCCACCGGCAGATCATTCCAATCCTGGAAGATTTTGGGGTAGTCCGCCGCCTTTTCGAGGCTCCGGCGCAGCTTCTGAAGACGTTGGCTTTTAGCAGAAGCCTCCAGGACTTCCGACAGATATTTTTCCCATAACGACGCCATGGCCTCCCGGGGTCCCTTGGCCAGGGTCTCCCAAGGGTCCACGTGATGAAGTTTTCCCAAGAATTTTTTAGTCATAAATCGCCTATTGCAGTGGTGAAATTTCCAATCCTTTGATCCCGGATGCCGATTACAACCCTGTCGAGTTAAAAAAGGCTGCCTGACTTTTTACGGGGCCATCAAATTTATCTTATCATGCCACGGGGCGAAACGGGCCAAATGTGAGCGGTGAGCTGTCAGCTGTCAGCTTTTTACCTAGGTTCACCTGAGTTCATCTGTGGCTAAATCACCTTTCCGTCCGGAGAAAATTGACCAGCCCCAAGGTCAGTTCCGTCATGGCCTCCAGGTCCAGGGTCTCCAGGACGTCTCCCGGCCCGTGGTAGTGCGGGTTGCGGAAAAAGGAGGTGTCGGTGAGCATGACGGCGCGGTAGCCTTCGTCCCAGAAATTGGCGTGGTCGCTCAGGCGCACTTCCGGCAGCAAATATCCCCCCAGGGGCACGGCCAGGGTTACGGTGGGAAGCTTGCTGCCCTGTTTGATGGCCCGGTCCAGCCGCTGCATCAGGGGCTTGGAGCGCCAGTCGCTCACCAGCCCGATGAAGTTGCCGGTGGTGGGGTAGCCCATAAGTTTCAAGCTTAAAGGCAGGGCCTGGCTGTCCGGCTCCTGACGGTAGTAGCCCACCATTTCCAGGCAGAGCATTCCCAGGATTTTCTCCTTATTTTTCTTGGCCAGCCGGGCATAGACCGAACTCCCCATGTAGGGAGTGAAAAAAATGGGAGGCTCCTCGGTGGTGAAGCCGATGAAGGTCCAGGGCCGGGGGAGGGTCAATTTCTTGGCCAGGCGGGCCACTTCCAGGAGCACCGCCACCCCGCTGGCGTTGTCATCGGCCCCGGGAGTGCCGTAAACCGTGTCGAAATGAGCCCCCAGGATGTAATAACCTTGTGGGCTTTGGTCCCCGGCGATGACGTTGCTCACCTCCTGCCGCTCACAGATGAAGGTCTGCCGCCGGGGGGAATAACCCATATCTACGAAGTTTTGAAAGACATAGTCCTCCGCGGCCTTGAGCTCTTTAGGCCGGTAAATGGAGCGGTCCCCCAGGTCTTTGCTGAGGTACTTAAGATGGGCCGTGAGGTTGGCCCGGATTTCGTCCCGGTTCAGGTCCATGATTGATGAAGAATTACTCGCCGACCCGCAGGTTGTAAAGAGGAATAACAAGAAGAACCCGGCATGGAAGAACGGCCTGATGGCGAACCCTTTCATTTATTTAACCGCAGAGACACAGAGAGCCCAGAGAAACCACAAAGAAAAACATTTAAAAATTGGCGCTTTAAGCGCCAATTTTTAAAATCTCCATGTCCCCAGTGTCTCTGTGGTGAATCTTATTGTTCTATAAAAAGGTCCGTGGTCAGATACCGCTCCCCGGTGCTGGGG
>VGSO01000022.1 GCA_016874945.1 Deltaproteobacteria bacterium | reverse complement strand
TTCTTTATAAATAGAGTTTTATTTATTACTGAGGTCAATTAATGGTTCCCATTCCTGCGGACTCCAAAATTAATTTTGGGGGCCTTCGGTTGATGATTGTGAGAACAATTTTATGGCCTGAGTAATATAGTCATACTTTTTTGCGCAAAAGAGACCTTAAAACCTTATCATCAAATACTAAAGGCCGTTCCAATTCAACTTTAATTTTAATAAGGTCAGCCGAAGAAAGACTGCTTACATCGGTCTTGGGAAGCGGGTATTCCTGCTTAACCCCCGCAGATGGTATATATTTGGCTTGCCCGCTGTAGACACGTTTAACTTCATTTGACATTTTTAAACCTCCTCTTTAGGATTTAATTCTGGTGGATACCATAATTTGCGTTGAACCCATTTAAAGCCCTCATGCTTAGTAATTGCAGCCACATCAACTGGTCCACCAACTGTGGGAGGGCCAGGAGTGAAGCGGGAAAACATTATAGTAGCTTCAGCAAGAAACATAGCCAAATCGATTGCGTCCTTTATAGGCATAGGGGAATAGAACCAAGGCTTTGTAAGTCGTAACTTAAATATTTCTACTATTGTTGGTATTTGTTCGAAAGGGACTTGAAGTTCTGTTAGAACTTCCGATAGTTGAGTCCCATAACCGAAGATCAATCTGTTTATAACTTCCTGTTCGCCAGCCCAAGTGATTCCGGTTTCCTCCTTGGGTCTGACAGGCTTGGGATCAGAACATTCTCCCTTTTCAATATTTATTTCCCATTCTTCTGCCAGATCTTCGCCTGCCGAATAACCCGCTACAATAAATCCTATGGATAAGTTAGGTTGAATTTTCCTTAATTCTTGCGTGTATTTTTCCTCAAAGAAGAATTTTCTGACCAAGTTGGCCACCTGTTCCATTGAGTAATGTTCTTGGTCTAACCAATATTCATTATGACTTGGTTCTTTGTTTGTAAACCTTAGACGAAGGTCTTTTGCGAGGGTTGATATGGATGCAAGACCTATGCTACCAGCACCCCATGTCACAAAACCTATTGGCTGCCCCTTGTATAAGTTAAATACTTTCCTTGCTGTATTAAATATATTTATTACTGCCGTGCTACCATCAGGGTTTGGCGTAACTAGGGTCGAGGCACTGTCAGCTGCTAGAACTACTCCGTTATGAACTTTTAATGAGATGGCAATTGTCATTCTATTTTTCCTTCCTCCAAGCCTATTAAGGGGACTTTACTAAGGTTTTCGCTTTTCATATTTATTTTACTTTTGTTACCTTCCTTTTAATGCTTCCGCCACTTCCTCCCGATCATCGAAGTGAATCCGCTCCGCGCCCCGGATCTGGTAATTCTCATGGCCCTTGCCCGCCACCAGGACCGCGTCCGGCGGCTCAGCCAGGCTCACGGCCACCTGGATGGCCTCCCGCCGGTCCGGGACGATGAGATAACCCCGCTCCCCCCGCCGGGCCGCGGCCGCGGATATAGGCGCCAGGCCGGCGGCCTGGAGGCCCGGTTCAATCTCCCGGATGATGACCAGGGGGTCTTCGGTGCGGGGATTGTCACTGGTCACCACCACCAGGTCCGAGCCCCGGGCGGCGGCCCGTCCCATGAGGGGCCGCTTCCGGCGGTCCCGGTCCCCGCCGCAGCCGAACACCGTGATGAGGCGGCGGAAGTCCAGTTCTTTCAGGGCCGCCAGTGCCTGGGCCAGGGCGTCGGGGGTGTGGGCGTAATCCACGAAAACTGCCGGGCCTTCCGGCGGCCCGAAGCGCTCCAGCCGGCCGGGCACACCGTTCAGGGCGGCGATGCCCCGGGCGATGGTTTCCGGGTCCAGTCCCAACCCCAGGGCCGTGGCCGCGGCCGCCAGGATATTAGACAGGTTGAAATGGCCCACCAGCCGGGAATTGATCTCGATGTCGCCCGCCGGACTGGCCAGCCGCGCCTCCAGGCCGGTGCGGCGGTAAACGCATTCCTTAGGCCGCACCTGGCTTTGGGGATGGCGGCCGTAAGTTAAGGCGCCCACCTGGACCCGCCCCGCCAGGTCATGGCCCCGGGGGTCGTCCAGGTTAAGCACTGCCAGGGTCTCCTGCCGGCGGCCGTTGGCCAGCAGCTCCACGAAAAGCCGGGATTTGGCGGCGAAATAGTCCTCCAGGTCCCGGTGGTAGTCCAGATGGTCCTGGGACAGGTTGGTGAACACCGCCGCGGCGAACCGGGCGCGGTCCACCCTCCGGAGATCCAGGGCATGGGAGGAGACCTCCATGAACACGTGGCTCACGCCCCGGCGGCGCATCTCCCGGAGGAGGCGCTGCAGGTCCAGGGACTCGGGGGTGGTCACCGGCGCCGGCCAGGCTTCCCCGGCCACCCGGTAATTCACGGTGCCCACCACCCCCACCCGGTGTCCGGCGGCGGTGTGAATGGCTTCCAAAAGGTAAGTGGTGCTGGTTTTGCCGTTGGTGCCGGTAATCCCCACCAGGGTCAGGTCCCGGCTGGGGTGGTCGTAGATTGCCGCGCTGATATGGGCTAAGGCCAGGCGGGCGTGGGGCGTCCGGACTACCGTGACTCCGGGGATAGGCTCCAGGTTTTCCTCGGTGACGATGCCCCGGGCGCCTTGATTGATAGCCTGGGAAATGAAGCGGTGGCCGTCGGTGCGGTGGCCTTTCAGGGCCACAAAGATTCCCCCCGGGACCACGTCCCGGGAATGGTAGGCGACCCCAGGGATCAGAAGGTCTTCGTCACCCTGAATCAGACAGCCTTCCAGACCGGCCAGAAGGTCTCTTAAGGTCTTGGGGGACTCCTGTTCGTTCTGCACCGGCCCTCTCCGGCTTCCGGGGGGAGAAGCATTCCAGGGCCTCCAACCCCCTCCCTGAGGCCCCAAAAGGAGGCCAGGGATTCAAGTAGTGTGGTGAATTATGGTTTTATCCTATAAAAATTTCCCTTGTTTGGCAAGCCGGTCTAAAGGTTAAAAGGTTAAAAGGCGAAGAATGGAAAAGGGGAAAGAAACTGATTTTATTAACCTTTTCCCCTTTCAACCCCGGGTTCAGTCCACCCTAGGAATTTCCCTGGAACCTCACGACACAGGTTTCTCCCGGATTAATGGCGGTCCCCGGCGGAGGGTCCTGGCCCACGGCCAGGCCGCTGCCTTCGAAGCGGCAGTGCAGCCCGCAGCGGTGCAGCAGGTCCAGCACCTGTCGGATGGTATAGCCCCGCAGGTCCGGCATCACGTTCATGGGCCCTTGGAGGGCCGGAAGCTTGGGCGGGGTGAAATTCACTTCCTGGGCATTGGCCGCAGCTACGCCCACGGGAATAATGCCGCCCAATACTGGAGCGTTTTCTTTCTCTTTGCCATTTTTGGCCGCCTGGGCTGGTTTATCGGTTTTTTGTTCCTTTTTGCCCTTGGCATCTTTTTTGGCCAGGACCGACTCGTTTTCTTTCTTCGGCTCCTTCTCGGGGTAATAACCCAGGACCCTTAAGGATTGGGCTGCAATCTCCTTAAAAATGGGGGCCGCCACCACTC
The DNA here is from genome assembly GCA_016874945.1 of Deltaproteobacteria bacterium. GTDB lineage: Bacteria > Desulfobacterota > Desulfobaccia > Desulfobaccales > 0-14-0-80-60-11 > VGSO01. The sequence goes on along the minus strand of VGSO01000022.1, from coordinate 12,283 downwards.
CGCCGTAAATGGCCCCTTTGGGTTCGTCAATAATGACGCTGATGGCCAGGACCGGCTTGTCCGCGGGCACCATGCCGATGAACAGGGCGTTGAACTTGCTGTGGGAATAGGCCCGGCCCACCAGCTTCTGGGCGGTGCCGGTCTTGCCGGCCACGGTGAAGCCCTCCACCGCCGCCTGGGTCGCGGTCCCGCCCTTTTGGGTCACCGTCTCCATGATGGCCAGCATCTGCTGGGCGGTTTGCTGGGACAACACCCTTCTTAAAGGCCGGGGCTGAATCTCCTTGATCTTTTGCCCCTGGGGGCTGACGATCTCTTTAACCAGCAAGGGCTCCATCACCACCCCGTCGTTGCCCATGGCGGACAGGGCCATGAGCAGTTGCAGGGGGCTCACGGCAATACCCTGGCCGAAGGCCACGGTGGCCCGGTCAATGAGAGTGCGGGCATGGCGCAAGGCCCGCATCACTCCGGAACTTTCTCCGGGGAAGATGATGCCGCTGCGCTGGCCGAACCCGAAGTTTTTGAGATACACGTCCATCTGCGCCGGGCGCACCTTGGTGGAAATCTTATAAGCCCCGATGTTGCTGGACTTCGTAATAATCTGCTCCACCGTCATGGAGCCGTAAGGATGGGCATCGTGGATGACCTCTTTGCCCACGGCCATTTTACCGTTTTCGCAGTGAAACTTGTCCGTGGACTTCACCGCCTGGGCGTCCAGGGCCGAAGCCACAATAAAGACTTTATAGGTGGAGCCCGGCTCCAGGGCGTGGGTGATATTGCGGTTGTGCCGGGCCTCTTCCGAATATTTGGTATAGAAGTTGGGATCCATGACCGGGACCTGGGCCATAGCCAGGATTTCCCCGGTCTGGGGCTGCATTACCAAGGCCAGGCCGCCGGCGGCGCGCCACTTTTCCACGCCTTTGGCCAACTCTTTCTCGGCAATGTGTTGGATCGTCCGGTCGATGGTGAGAACCAGGTTATTCCCCATCACCTCAGGGTCCCAGGCCTTTTCCCCGGTGGACACGATGTGGCCCCGGGCGTCGATCATCTTCCAGGACTGTTTGGGTTTGCCGTAAAGAGTTTCGTCAAACTGGCACTCCAGACCTTCCAGGCCCTTGCCGTCAATGTCGCAGAAGCCCAGGATGGAACCGGCTAAGGTCCGCTGGGGGTAAATCCGCTTGGCCTCGGGCAGGAGATAAATCGCATCGATCTCCCGGCGAGGGTCGGAAGGGTTGATTTTGTCCTTTTTTTCCACCTCGGCCTTCCAGGTCCGGAAGGCCTCTTCCCGCTCCGGGGTGAGGTGGCGCTTCACCCAGACAAAGGGCCGGGCCCGGGTGAGGAGCTCCTTCAGCTCCGCCTGCTTCATCCCCAGCACCGGCGCCAGTTCCCGGGACCAGCGGCCGGCGTTTTTGAGCTGCTGGGGGTGGGCCACCACGGAAGCCACCCGGGTGCTAACGGCCAATTCCGTTCCCCGGCGGTCCAGGATCAGGCCGCGGACGGGGAGTATGGGGCAGAATTTCTTATATTCTCCGGTGGCCTCTTCATAGAGGTCCGGCCCTTCCAAAATCTGGAGTTGGAAGAACCGTCCGGTGATCCATACGGACGCCAGCAAGAGGCCCAGGCCCACTATAACGATGCGCAGGCGGACCCATTTGCCGATGGTGGGAGTCACGGCAGTTTCACCACCTGGTGGCGCTGGGGCGCGCCCATGCCGTATTCCGCCGCCAGTTTTTCCAGGCGGGAAATGGCCTTGAGGTTGGCCAGTTCAATGCGCAGCTTGTTGTTCATGTCCAGGAGCTGCTTCTGGGTCTCCTGGGCCTGGGAAATCTGATAGCTGAGGGTAATATTCTGAAGGTCGGCGTAAGCCCAAAAAAGGGAGGTGAGAATGATCCCCAGGGCGGCCATGACCAGGGCCTTCACCACGACCCGGCCCCAGCGCCAGGGCTGGCCCAGGCGGCGATTGCGGGACACTATGACCTGCCCGACGGCACTTAACCGGAGAGTGAGGTAACTGGGCATCCTTTCCTCCTCAACGCAATTAAGAAAATTTTTCGGCGATGCGCAGTTTGGCGCTTCGGGCCCGGGGGTTGCGGGCCACTTCGGCAGTCGTAGGGGTGAGAGGTTTCCGGGTGAGGCGGCGCATCACCCCCGCCTGCTCCCAGGCTGCCAGGCGCTGCTTCACCCGGCGGTCTTCCAGAGAATGGTAGGAGATGATAGCCAGCCGCCCTTCGGGCAGCAGCCAGGCCGGGGCCTGGCTCAAGAAGAAATCCAGTTGGTCCAGTTCCTGGTTGACCGCTATGCGTAAGGCCTGGAAGACCCGGGTGGCGGGATGCAGCCTCCCCCGGCGCCGCCCCCCGGGTCCCAGGGCCTGTGACATGACTCGAACTAAATCCTGAGTGGTGCGAAAAGGAGCGCGGCGCCGGGCCTCCACCACACCCCGGGCCAGCTTCCTGGACCGGGGTTCCTCGCCATACTCCTTAAAAATCCGCTCCAGCCCCTCTGGCGGCCAAGTATTGAGGAGGTGGGCCGCAGTCACCCCCTCCTGGGGGTTGAACCGCATGTCCAGAGGCTCGTCCCCCAGGAAGGAAAACCCCCGGTGGGACTGATGGAGCTGATGGGAAGAGAGGCCCAGGTCCAGGAGGATGCCGTCCACTCCCGGCGCGCCTTTTTCTTCCAAAATTTCTCCTAGTTGTGTATAAGAGTAGTTGTAAAGGTGAAACCTGGAGGTATGGTGGGCCAACCGGGCTGTTGCCGTCTGCAGGACCGCGGGATCTTGATCCAGCCCCCAGAGCTCCCCATCCGGGGTGGAGCGATCCAGGATGGCCGCGGCATGCCCCCCCTCACCCACAGTGCCATCCACGTACAGGCGGCCAGGCCGGCAGTTCAGGCCCACCAACACCTCCGCTACCATAACCGGTTCGTGAACCGGGTACGGGACTTGAGTTAAATTATTTGCAATTCGTGCAACACCTCATCAAAATCTCGGGCTTCCAAATCCTGCCGGTGGGTGTCATAGGCCTGGCGACCCCAGATTTCAAAGCAGCGCACCGCCCCCGCCAGGATGACTTCCCGGGACAGCTTGGCGTATTCCCGCAAGGCGGGCGGGATGAGGATGCGGCCCTGGCGGTCCAGGGGGCACTCCTCGGCGCTGTTGATGAAAAAACGCTGGAACTCGCGAAAATTTCGGCGCAAAAACGGCTGCTCCGCCAGCTTGGCTTCCACTTTCACCCACTCGGATTGGGGAAAGGCCATGATGTAGCCTTCGTAGTTGGTGAGGAATAGGAGGCGGTCCTGCCGCTCCTGCAAAAACTCGCGGTAGCGGGTCGGGATGCTGATTCTCCCCTTGTTGTCCATCAAAAGGGAGTGCCTACCCCGGAACATCTTCCCTTTCTCCCCACCTTATTCCACTTTTTCCCACTCGGCTTCAAATTTGGGGGTTTTCTAAGAATTTGTCAAGAAAAAAATTGCGCTTTTGTGAGGAATTGTTTGGAGAGGGGCTTGGGGAGCAGGGGAGAAATGGGGCAAGCCCCCACCTGGAGGCCGGATGAGCGGCGTAAGGCGCCGCCCTCTTCCCGCAACCGCCGGTTCAATCTCTTAAAGGCAGGAAATTTAGGGCGTAGAACCTACTAAAAGAAAGTTGCCAGTGGTCACTGTTTGACGGCAATCCGTAAGGCTATGAGGGGAAATGCAATTATTAATGGGAGCGGAAAAGGAGTTCCATTCACCCCCACCCCAGTCCCCCCCCTCCAGGGGGTGGGGGCTTAAGGGAGGAACTACTTTTATGCTCCGAGTAATAACTCTAATCCAGCAATAGGTGCATGAATAAGTAAGTGCTTGGTTTTGTTATTGATGCAAACCTGCCCGTATGTTTCAGGTCGTGGCGGAACATGGGCCAGGGTGAGTTGGCCAACCCGGGCGAATCGCCGTAAATGGCGTACAGTTTATTTCCCAATCCTAGATAGATGGTGCCGTCGGGGCCAATGGTGGGGGAAGAATACGAACCCCAACCCAAATCGGCAAAGGTCCACCTCTTGGTGCCGTCGGGATTGATGGCATAGAGCCTGGTGTCCCATACCCCCCCCACATATACCACCCCGTTCGCGCCGATGGCGGGTGAGGAGACGGTGTTGTCAGTTTGAGAGACTTTGTAGGCCCACTTTTGGGCGCCATCGGGATTAATGGCATAGACCCAGCCGTTATGAGACGCCACATAAATAGTCCCGTCCGGGCCCAGGGAGGGGGAAGAATATACCGAAGAAGAGGTTTCAAAGGCCCATTTATGGGTGCCATCGGGATTGACGGCATAGAGCTTATAGTCCTTGGACCCCACATAAATGGTGCCGTCCAGGCCAATGGCGGGGGAGGATTGGACTTCCCCCCCGGCTTTAAAGGCCCATTTCTTGGTCCCATCGGGATTGATGGCCAGAAGACTATTCCAGAAACAAACCCCCGCATAAATGGTCCCGTCCTTGCCGATGGCCGGGGACGAGGTTATACCCGTGTCCATACATAATTGCTCGTAATAAAACTTCCACTTCAGGGCGCCATCGGGATTGAGGGCATAGAGATTCGTTTGCGATCCCGCATAGATGGTCCCATCCGCACCGATGGCGGGGGATGATCCGATCTTCCCAAGGGGATTATTGGCCGTCAGAAAGTCCCACTTCTGGGTGCCGTCCGGATTAATGGCATAGAGCTTATTATCATATGATCCTATATAGATGGTCCCATCCGCGCCCAGGGCGGGGGAGGAGGACACCTCGTCTCCCGTTTGAAAGGCCCACTTCTGGGTGCCGTCCGGATTAATGGCATAGACCTTATGATCATATGATCCCACGTAGATAGTCCCGTCCGGGCCGAGGGCCGGGGAGGACGTCACTTTACCCGATGTCTGAAAGGCCCACTTCTGGGTCCCGGGGGTTCCGGCCCAGCCATTAATGCTAACCGGTATTAACAAAACCCCTAACAAAACGGCCCAAACCCCTTTCGACTTCATAACCACCCCTCATGAGCGCCGGTTAATTTTTCATTGCGGGTTTCTTTCGGACCCCAAAAGTTTCAGTTCTTGACGGCGAATCCTTACTTCGGTGGCATGTTAGCACAAATTTCGATGCAGGAGCGCTTATTATCATAATGGCCTTACAATAACCAAGGCCATTCCCGCAATGGAAACCTCTGCCCCACGATGGGAGACACCTTGCCACTGTTCAATGCTCACTGACTATCCAGATAACCCTGGAGAATCAGGGCCGCGGCCACCTGGTCCACCACCTGGCGCCGCCGCCGACGGCTCAGGTCCGCCTGAATGAGCACCCGCTCCGCTTCCCGGGTGGTGAGGCGCTCGTCCCAGGGGACCACCTCCGCGGCCAGAGCCTCGCCCAGGGCGGCGGCCAGGTCGAGAATCTCCTGGGCCTGCTTGCCCGGGCGCCCATCCATGTGTCGGGGCACCCCTACCACGATTTTTACCACCCGGTAGTCCCGGACCATTTCTTGGAGCCGGGCCAAATCCGTGTCCCGGTCTTTCCGGTGTAGGACTCCCAGCCCCTGGGCGGTGATTCCCAGGGGGTCGCTCACCGCCACCCCGATGCGCTTCTCCCCCACGTCCAGACCCAGGACGCGGGCCTCGGGGAATTGACTCTTTTCGGTCATATATTAGAGCCTCTTGCAAAATTATGTAGCCGCAGGCTTCAGCCTGCGCCCGCACAGGCTGGAAAGCCTGTGCTACCGGATATTTCTTTGGGCAACATGGGAAAAATCGTAGCCTCAAAATGAATTTTGCAAGAGGCTCTTATGTTTCTTGGTGTCTTGGTGGTGAATCCTTTCATTTCGATATCAACCATACCGCCGCCACGGCTAACACCACTCCCGCGGCCCGGCGCAGGGTGAAGCTTTCCTGGAGCAGGGCCAGGCTTAAAATAACGGTGACCACGGGATACAGGGCGGTGACCGGCACCACCACCGAGGCTTCCCCCCGGGCCAGGGCAAAAAAGAACGCGAGTAATCCAAAGGCCATGCACAGGCCGGCGGCCAGGGCCGCGGCCACCCCCACCGGCTGCCAGGTGAGGGGAAAGCCCTGGCTCAGCACGTAAGTCAATACCGCCAGGTGGCCGGTAATGGTGAGCAAATACACCCCCTGGGGCGGGAGATGGCGGGTGGCGACCTTGCTCAACACCCCCCACAAACCCCACAGCGCCATGGCCATCAAAGAATACTTAAACCACACCTCCCCCTCCTTGCTTCTTGCCATGGATGGTGCTTTTCCTCTAATATATTTATATGCGCCCGGCAAGAAAAGTCCAAACCGCAGATAAGCGCCGATGATTGCCGATTAATTTTATTATCCGGCGAGCCTCTTGCAAAATTATGTAGCCGCAGGCTTCAGCCTGCGCCCGCACAGGCTGGAAAGCCTGTGCTACCGGATATTTCTTTGAGCAACATGGGAAAAATCGCAGCCTCAAAATGAATTTTGCAAGAGGCTCCGGCTTAATCCGCGGTTTCAAATGGGAAATGCCTTTGCTCCATAACTTGCCCATAAAGATAATCGGCCACCGGGGCTCCCCTCGGGAAGAACCGGAAAACACTCTACGGTCTTTCCGGCGGGCCCTGGATCTGGGAGCCTGGGGGGTGGAGTTGGACGTCCGTCTCAGCCGGGACGGGCGCCTGGTGGTGATTCATGATCCGGCCGTGGACCGCACCACCAATGGCCGTGGCATGGTCCAAGACCTGACGTTCGCCCAACTAAGGGAGCTGGACGCCGGCCGGGGGGAGCCCATCCCCGCCCTGGAAGAAGTGGTGGACCTGGTGCGGGGCCGGGGGGGCCGCCTGCTGGTGGAGCTGAAAGCCCCCGAGGCCGCGGGGCCGCTGCTGCGGCTGTTTCAGAAACGCCGCTTGTTTGACGACGCCTGTCTCATCTCCTTCTGGCACCCGGTGGTCAAAACCCTCAAGGAGCAGGAGCCGCGGCTCCAGGCCGGCGTCCTCATGGTGGGCTGCCCGGTGGACCCCGGGGCCGTGGCCCGGGCCGCGGGAGCCGACTTCCTGATCTTGAATTATGCGTACGTCAACCGGGAACTGGCCGACGCGGTTAAAGCCGCCGGCCTCAAACTCATAGTTTGGAACATTGATGAGGTGGACACCCTGAAATTTTTCCTGGAATTCCATCCGGACGCCATCTGCACCAACCGTCCGGGAGAGATTATCGATTACCTGAAAAGCGCCGGTAAATTTAGACTCCTGCCGGAGTGATTCTACGCGGGGGAATATGAGTAATACCACTCAGACATTAACCGGCCAATTTAGCCAAGTGGCCCAAGAAATTCCCCACCAAGTGGCCATCCTCTTCCGGGAAGGGGACGCGGTGCAGGAGTATGCCTATGGCCGGCTTTATCAGGCCAGCCTAGCCGCGGCCCGGTGGCTCCGGGCCCAGGGCGTCAAAAAAGGGGATAAGGTCGCCATCCTCTTGGAGAACCGCCCCGAGTGGCCCATGAGCTATTGGGGCGCGCTTTATGCGGGCGCGGTCGCGGTGCCGCTAGACCCGGTTTCCCGTTGGGACCACGTCCGGCATATTCTGGAGGAAACCCGGACCGGGGTCATTTTCACTTTCCCCCGGACGCCCCTGGCCCAGTTGCAGCAGCTCCCGTTCCTGGAAAAGATTGTGGTCCTGGGGGAAACCCAGGAATTGGGGGATAAAATCGTAACTTTTGCGCAGGTTCTGGAATCGCCTGACCGTGGGGAGCCTCTCCCGGAAGCCGCGTCCGGCGACCTGGCCTCCATCATTTACACCTCGGGCACCACCGGGGTCCCCAAAGGGGTGATGCTCACCCACCAGAATTTTTGCGCCAACTATTCCGGGGTCGCCGCGCTCAACGCCACCCGGCCGGACGATAACGTGCTGTGCATCCTGCCTTTGCAGCATTCCTTCCCCTTCACCGCGACGCTCCTGGTCCCGCTGTTTTCCCGGATAAAGATCACCTATCTGGACACCCTCCGGGCCGAAGCCATTCTCAGGTGCATTAAAGAGCAGAAAGTCACCATTCTGGCCGTCACGCCCCAGGTGCTCCAGCACTTCTACCACGGCATCCAGCGCCAGTTAGAGAAGATTCCCTGGCCGGTGCGGCCCCTGTTAGTCTCCTATTTAAGCTTTTCCTGGCGCATCTCCCAATACCTGGGGGTAAACCCCGCCCAGCCGCTCATCAATAAATTCCGGGGCGCCCTGGGAGAACAGTTCCGTTTTTTTGTCAGCGGCGGAGCCAAGCTTCCCGAGGACCTGGCCCGGAATTTCGCCCGCCTGGGGTTCACGGTGTTGGAAGGCTACGGGCTCACGGAAACCGCGCCGGTGGTCACCATCAATCCGCCGGAAGCCCCTCGCCTGGGGTCCGCCGGCAAACCCCTGCAAGGAGTGGAAGTCAGGATACTGAATCCCGATGCCGAGGGCGTGGGCGAAGTCCTCATCCGGGGCGATAACGTCATGGCTGGCTACTACCAAAACGAAGCCGCCACCCGGGAGGTCATCAAAGACGGCTGGTTTCACAGCGGCGACCTGGGCTGTTTGGACCGGGACGGCTACCTCTATATCCAGGGGCGCATTAAAGACATCATCGTACTCTCCTCGGGTAAAAACGTGTCCGCCGAGGAAGTGGCCCGGCACTACCTCCAGGCCCCCTCCATCAAAGAGATTTTCGTCACCACCGACGACCGCGACGAGAAACTGGCCGCGGTGATGGTGCCGGATTTGGAATTCTTCCGGAAAATCGGGGAGACGGATATTTACGGCAAGGTGAAGTGGGACCTGGAGATGCTCTCCCAGAACCTGGAGCCTTACAAGCGGGTAAGGGACTATGTCCTGGTCAACGAACTGCCCAAAACCCGCCTGGGAAAGGTTAGGATGCACGAGGCCCGCCAGCTTTACCGGGAGCGGGCCGGCAAGAAGTACGAGCATAAAAAGCTGGCCAAGGAAGAGGGCCTGTCCACCGTGGGAGAGATGGTGGTGGAGATTCTGGCCCGGCAAATCGAAGACCCGCGCATCTCCCTGGACGACAACCTGGAGCTGGACCTGGGTCTGGACTCCCTGGGTCTGGTGGAATTGCTGGCCGCCCTGGAAACCCGGTTCAACCTCAGCATCCAGGAAGAAGAATTTACCGGAATTTTCGCGGTAAAAGAGCTGATCCAATTTATTGAAGAAAAAAATCCGGAAGTGGTAAAGGAGCCTGAAGAGCAAATGGCAGCCTGGGGCGACATTCTCCTGACTGATCCGCCGCCGGCCCTGCTTCAGCGCCTGGGTCTGGCGGGAGGACTGGCGGCCCGCCTGGTCACCCAGGGGCTGGCGTTGGTGTTGGGCTTATGGTTTAAATGGATGTTTAACCTCAAGGTGTACGGCCGGGAGCGGTTCAAGGCCGAGGGGATCATCTTTTGTCCCAACCACGCCAGTTTCCTGGATGGCTTCATCTTTGCCTATGCGGTGCCCCGGCCCCTCCGCCACCGTTTATTCTCCCTGGGGTACAGCCGGTATTTCGATGTCCCGGTGGTCCGGGGCCTCCTCAAGCTCATCCGGGTCATCCCGGTGGATTCGGCCCGGAACCTGGTGGCGGCCATGCAGACGGCGTCCTTTATCCTCCGGAACGGTCAGGCGCTGTGCGTCTTTCCGGAAGGCTCCCGAAGCCCCACCGGGGAAGTGGGCCAGTTCAAGAAGGGGGTGGCCATTCTGGCCAAAGAATTGAATGTCAAGCTGGTCCCGGTGTATATTCACGGCTCCTACGAAGCCTGGCCGGCGGGCGCGACCCTGCCCCGCCCCCATCCCATCCGGATAATTTTCGGCCGGGAGTATTCCTGGGAGGAGCTTAAAGCCAGGGGGCTGGAGATCGACCCGGGGGCTTCCGACTATAACGCCGTCAGCTTGGGGCTGCGGGAAGAAGTCCTTAAACTTAAAAGGGAATTAACCGGGAAGTAGGTTCTTTATTTGGAAACATGAGGTACAATCATCTGGGAAGAAGTTTCGAGTTTCGAGTTTCGAGTTTCAAGTTTTTGGGCTTTAGGTTCTGGATCTGGGTTTTAAATACGCGGACTTAAAAATCAAAAATCAAAAATCAAAACTCGAAACTGACAACTGACAACTGTTTACTGTCAACTGAACCTAAGGTTTTTAATGGCCAAGACCCTCGTAGAGCAAATAATGGCGGTCCATCTGATGTCCGGGGAGTTGGTCCCCGGGGCGGAGGTGGCCCTGAAGATCGACCACACCCTGACCCAGGACGCCACCGGCACCCTGGCCTATCTGGAATTCGAAGCCATGGGGGTGGCCCGGGCCAAACCGGAAATCGCGGTGAGCTACGTGGACCACAACCTGCTCCAGACGGACTTCCGCAACGCCGACGACCACCGTTTTTTGAGGACTATCGCGGCCCATTACGGCCTCCATTTTTCCCCGCCGGGAAACGGCATTTCCCACCAGGTGCACCTGGAGCGCTTCAGCGCGCCGGGGAAGACCCTCATCGGCTCCGACAGCCACACCCCCACCGCGGGGGGCGCAGCCATGCTGGCCTTCGGCGCCGGGGGCCTGGACGTGGCCCTGGCCCTGGCCGGCCAGCCCTTTTATCTCATCATGCCGGAGATCCTGGGAGTGCGCCTGGAGGGGAAACTCCCGGCCTGGGTGTCGGCCAAGGACGTCATCCTGGAATTGCTCCGCCGTCTCACGGTGAAGGGCGGCCGGGGGAAGATCCTGGAATTTTTCGGCCCGGCCCTGCGCTATTTGAGCGTTCCGGAGCGGGCCTCCATCACCAACATGGGCGCGGAGCTGGGGGCCACCACCTCTATATTTCCCTCGGACGAGCAGACCCGGCGTTTCCTGGCCGTGCAGGGGCGGTTGCATGACTACCGGCCTTTGAAAGCGCCGGGCCGGCCCCCATACCATTCCCAGGAAGAAGTAAACCTGGAGCAATTGCAGCCCCTCATCGCCTGCCCCAGCTCCCCGGACAACGTAGCGCCGGTGAAAGAGGCTGAGGGCACCCCCGTAGACCAGGTGCTCATCGGCTCCTGCGGCAATTCCTCTTTCCGGGACCTCATGGTGGCGGCCCAGGCCCTCAAAGGCCGTCGGCTGCACCCCCGGGTGAGTCTGGAAATCAATCCCGGGTCGCTCCAGGTGTTGGAAAACTTGACCCTGGCCGGGGGACTGCTCATCCTCCTGGAAGCCGGCGCCCGGGTCATGCCCCCGGGTTGCTGGGGCTGCATCGGCATGGGCCAGGCCCCGGCCACCGGCGCGGTCTCGGTGCGCACCTTCCCCCGGAACTTCCCGGGCCGCAGTGGCACCAAGGACGATAAGGTCTATCTGGCCAGCCCCGAAACCGCGGTGGCCGCGGCCATTTTCGGCGAAATCGTCGATCCCCGCCGCCTGGGAGACTATCCCAAAGTGGCCCCGCCCCGGTGCTTCCTGGTGGACGGCCGCACCCTCGTGGCGCCGCCCCCGCCGGAAGAGAAGGTGGAGGTGCTCCGGGGCCCCAATATCGTGGCCTTCCCCCGGCTCTCGCCGCTGCCCGAAACCTGGTGCGGCGAAGTCTGGCTCAAGGCCGGGGACCACGTCACCACCGACGACATCCTCCCCGCGGGGAGCCAGATACTCCCCCTGCGCAGCAACCTCCCCGCCATCAGCCGCTACGCCTTCACCCGCCTGGACCCGGACTTCCCGGAGCGGGTGAAAGGCCGGGGGGAAGGGGTCATCGTGGGCGGGGAAAACTACGGCCAGGGGTCTTCCCGGGAGCATGCGGCCCTGGCGCCCCGGCACCTGGGCGTCCGGGTGAAGCTGGTGAAGAGCTTCGCCCGCATCCACCTGGCCAATCTCATCAACTTCGGCATCCTGCCCCTGACCTTCGAGAACCCCCAGGACTACGACCTCTTTGACCTGGGCCGGGCGGTGGCTCTGCCCGGCGTGCGGAAACTATTGCTGGCAGGGGCTGAACTCCTTCCGTTGCAAATCGGCGATGAGGAAATCTGGGTCCGGGTGGACCTCACGGAACGCCAGCGCCGCCTGCTGGCCGCGGGAGGGGCGCTGAATATGGCGAGGGAGGGGTAGAATTGATGCGGGGGGAGGGCCAGGGGCCGACGGCCCCTGGCCTCCCCACGCACCCCCCTCCCAACCCCCATAAGTTTTTGCCTGGGTGGGGCGGACCTCCACGCCCGCCAAACAGTTGTGTATGTCAGGTTCTGCAAATTGGTCGAGGCATACAGGTTTTAGTATTCTCCCGCCGTTGAGCTAAGCCGCGGAGGGCCGCCGAGAATGGGCCCCCAATTGCTCGTCGGA